>NZ_JBEOOQ010000002.1:0-293894 GCF_040309305.1 Pseudoalteromonas sp. RB2-MNA-CIBAN-0110
ATTCGAACCCTCGATAGAGCTACAAACTCTATACTCCCTTAGCAGGGGAGCTCCTTCGGCCACTCGGACACCTCTCCGTCTTGTGGGGCGTATAATAAAGATTTCAGAAAATATGTCAAACACTTTTCTACCAAAAACGACTATATGGTTATAGATTGCACATATGCTTGGTTTAAAAGTGTAATTAGTTTGAAATTTAAGCGGGTTACGTATTTTTATTTGAAGGATTAACACCTAGCACAGGAACTAAGTCATCAGTTAACTGAGCCAAATACTGTTCTTGGTAACCTAATTGTTGAAATTCAGCAATACAAGCACGGTAGTAAGCATTTCTTTCTTGCTCTGATGTGCATTCTTCTGATAAATCATCTACTCGTTTGTCTTTCATACTATTATTCTAAGTCCTTTAAGAATCTATATTTAGCTGCTAAATACCAAGCAGTGTAAATTTCGTGCGTATTCTAGCTAAAACCTTTACATAAATACAACATATGTTTAAAAAACAATCATACTAAAAAGTTATAGCACTGTTAGTTTTAATATTAAAAACTGCCAATAACAATAAATTAGCGAAGCTGAATTGCACATTAACCAGCACTAATAACTACATTTAATTTTTAGTGTAGTACTTATTAATTAAAATACTAATGCAAAGCAAAAAAAACGCCGCTATTAAGCGACGTTTATTAACTTACTTTGTTCTACCCAAAGCTTAGTCAGCTTGTGGACGCATATGCGGGAACAAAATAACGTCTTTAATTGTAGATGAATCAGTAAACAACATTACTAAACGGTCAATACCAATACCTTCACCTGCAGTTGGCGGTAAGCCGTACTCAAGTGCGCGTATGTAGTCTTCATCGTAATGCATTGCTTCATCATCGCCTGCGTCTTTCTCTTCAACTTGGCGAGTAAAGCGCTCAGCTTGGTCTTGTGCATCGTTAAGCTCAGAGAAACCATTTGCAAGTTCACGACCGCCAACAAAAAATTCAAAACGGTCTGTAACAAATGCATTTTCGTCGTTACGACGTGCAAGTGGAGAAACTTCCCACGGGTAGCCAGTAATAAACGTAGGCTGAATAAGCATGTGCTCTGCTGTTTCTTCAAATATTTCACACAAGAACTTACCTGGGCCCCAAACACAATTTTCAGGAATTTTAACGTGCACTTGTTTAGCGTACGCTTTTAATTCGTCAAAGTGGTTTTCTGGGTCATTAAATACCGCAGCATCAAACTCAGGGTTATATTTTAATATTGCATCGCTCATGCTTAAACGTGTAAACGGTTGCCCAAAGTCGTACTCAACTGAGTCAATTACTTCGCCGTTTTCGTCTTTAGTTGTATTAACTACAACTGCACTACCTAGTACGTTTTCTGCAACCGTACGAAGCATGTCTTCAGTGATGTTCATCAGGTCGATGTAATCAGCGTATGCTTGGTAAAATTCAATCATTGTGAATTCTGGATTGTGACGCGTAGATAACCCTTCGTTACGGAAGTTACGGTTAATTTCGAATACACGGTCAAAACCACCTACCACTAAGCGCTTTAAGTAAAGCTCAGGCGCTATACGTAAGTACATGTCGATATCAAGCGCGTTATGGTGAGTTACAAACGGACGTGCAGATGCACCGCCAGGTATAACCTGTAGCATTGGTGTTTCTACTTCCATAAAGTCACGGTCTGCTAAAAAGCGACGAATGCCTTCAACTACTTGTGAACGAATACGGAATGTTTCGCGCGTTGCTTCGTTAGTAATTAAATCAACGTAACGTTGGCGGTACTTTGTTTCTTGATCTGATAAGCCATGGAATTTTTCTGGTAACGGACGAAGTGACTTAGTTAATAGTTGGTACTCAGTCATTTCTACGTATAAATCGCCTTTACCTGATTTATTTAATGCGCCTTTAACACCAATAATATCGCCAGTGTCTAGTTGACCATATTTTTCTTTAAGATCTTTTTGAACATCTTTAGATGCATACGCTTGTACGCGACCTTTCATGTCTTGAATTACAAAAAACGGTCCACGCTTTGCTAAAATACGGCCAGCGATAGACACAACTTCTTGCATCTCTACTAATTCTTCTTTGCTCTTATCACCAAACTGGGCTTGCAAATCAGCCGTGTAATGCTCACGACGGAATTGGTTTGGATGACCGTTGGCTGGGCAATTTTCGCGTATAGCGTCTAACTTGCCGCGACGCTCAGCGATTAACTTGTTTTCGTCTTGGATTTTATCAGTCATTTTTTAGCTCTTTATTAGCTTGGTGGTTATAGGCCAGATTTAAGGCTGGCTTCAATAAATTTATCTAAGTTACCGTCAAGTACCGATTGGGTATTGCGGTTTTCAACCCCTGTACGTAAATCTTTAATGCGTGCGTCATCAAGTACGTATGAACGAATTTGACTACCCCAACCAATATCAGATTTAGCATCTTCTTGCGTTTGTTTTTCAGCATTTTGCTGTTGTAGCTCAAGCTCAAATAATTTAGCTTTTAACTGCTTCATCGCTTGGGCTTTATTTTTATGCTGTGAACGCTCGTTTTGACACTGCACTACGGTATTTGTTGGTACGTGAGTGATACGAACCGCCGATTCGGTGGTGTTAACGTGCTGACCACCCGCGCCCGATGCACGGTAAACGTCTATACGCAGGTCTGACGGATTCATATCAATTTCAATATTATCGTCAACTTCTGGGTATACAAACGCAGAAGCAAATGAAGTATGACGACGACCACTTGAGTCAAATGGGCTTTTACGTACTAAGCGATGCACACCAGTTTCTGTGCGTAACCAACCGTAAGCGTATTCGCCAACAAAGCGGACAGTTGCGCCTTTAATACCAGCAACATCACCGTCGGTCGCTTCAACTAGCTCAACTTTAAAGCCTTTAGCCTCGCCCCAACGTAAATACATACGAAGTAGAATATTACACCAGTCTTGTGCTTCAGTACCGCCAGAACCTGATTGTAAATCAAGGTACGCATCGTTTGAGTCATGAGGACCTGAAAACATACGACGAAACTCTAAACCTTCTAACTGCTCGTTTAGATCAGTTAATTCGCTTTGCGCTTCGTCAAAGGTATCTTGATCTTCAGCTTCTACAGCAAGCTCAAGTAAGCCTTCAACGTCATCAGTACCGGCTACAAGGTTGTCGATTGTTTCAACAACAGCTTCTAATGCTGACTTTTCACGGCCAAGCGCTTGTGCGCGTTCAGGCTCATTCCACACGGCTGAATCTTCAAGCTCGGCGTTAACTTCTTCTAAGCGTTCTTGTTTAAGAGCGTAGTCAAAGGTACCCCCGAAGCAATTCAGTACGTTCGCGAATTTCCTTGATTTGATTAATCACAGGATTCACTTCAAACATGTACATCACTCCAAAATGGCTAGGTAATTGCGCCCCTTTAAATGGGATTTTCGCAATAAATTATCGTCAAATGATAAAAACGCCCGATTTTAACAAAAAACCGCGCGCTTTATTAGCATTTTATGCATGATATTACATATTTTTTAGTGTACTTTTTCAAGCTCTCTAACTATTAATTGCAGCGTAAATTTACCTCTAAACTCATTTATATCGAGCTGGTACGCTACTTTTACAAACTTCGCCTCAGTATCTGGCCATTCTTTTACATCAATACCAAAAGCAATGGCGTCAACTAAACGACCAGATTGGTGCTTTAACACGAGCTTTAAATGCTTTTCGCCTACTATGCGCTGCTGTATTACTTCAAAGGTATGCTCAAACACCGGCTCAGGAAATTGCTGACCCCACGGGCCCGATTGCTTTAATAGCTGGGCAAATTCCATCGTAAAGCAGTCGTTTGGCAGCTCACCGTCGGTAAATACAATGCAGCGCTTACTTTCTTCACTCAGTTGCGCGCTAACTGCGGCATCAAACGCTTTTTTAAAGTCGTTAAAGTGTTGCTCGTTAATACTTAAGCCGGCTGCCATGGCATGGCCACCAAATTTATTAATCAAGTGTGGGTCGGCTGTATTAAGCCCTTCGAGTAAATCGCGCATGTGTAGCCCTTCAATAGAGCGGCACGAGCCTTTAATTTCACCGTTTTCGCCACCAGCAAATATAACTGTTGGGCGGTGGTATTTTTCTTTTAAGCGACCAGCCAAAATCCCAATAACACCTTGATGCCAATCGTCTTGAAACAAACAAATAGCATCAGGGATGTTATCGTCGCTAAATGCGAGTCTATCAAGCACGGCTTGCGCTTCGGCTTGCATGCCTTGTTCTATTTCGCGCCTTGCAAAGTTTAAGCTATCGAGCTCGCCGGCTATACTACGCGCTTGGTTTATATCGGTGCTAAGCAAGCACGCTATACCCAAACTCATGTCGTCTAATCGCCCTGCTGCATTTAAACGCGGCGCAAGTGAAAAGCCAAAGTCGCTTGCGCTTAAGCGGGCAGCATTGCGGTTAGCCACTTCAATAAGCGCGGTAATGCCTGGGCGTGTTTTACCACTGCGAATACGTGCTAAACCTTGGTGTACTAAGGTACGGTTATTTGCATCAAGTGCCACTACATCGGCAACCGTGCCAAGCGCTACAATGTCGAGCAAGTTAGCTAAATTAGGCGGCGGTTGCTGCTCAAAATAACCTAAATCTCGCATTACGCTTCTCAGCGCTATTAATAAGTAAAAAGCAACGCCAACGCCTGCAATAGATTTAGACGGAAAATCACATTCATGTCTATTTGGATTTACGATTGCATCGGCATTTGGCAGCTGCTCACCTTGTAAGTGGTGATCTGTTACCAGCACTTTTATGCCAACCGCTTTTAAAATATCAATACCGGCAATACACGATATGCCGTTATCTACGGTGATCACTAAATCAGGTTTTATTTGTACTATTTGCTCAGCAAGCGCGGGGCTTAAGCCATATCCTAAGCTAAACCTGTCAGGAATTAAGTAATCTAAATGCTTAAAGCCAAACATCTCAAGGCCTTGCATTAATGTTGCAGTGCTTGTTGCGCCATCGGCATCAAAGTCGCCAACTATTAATATTTGGCTTTGCGCTTTTAATGCTTCAATTAATAAGTCGCTGGCTTTGTCGATATCTTTAAACAGTTTAAAGTCGTGAAGCGTAGCTACGCTGTTATTTAGCTCTTCGGCATTGAATACATTGCGGTTAGCATAAATTTGTTTAATTACAGGGTGTAAATTACTCGGCAGATGCGAGTCGTCAACGTTTTCACGCGCAATGATTAGTTTTTTCATGCAGGGTTTTAACTTATTGAGTCGTATTAAAAAGACAAAAAAAGGCCATTAAGGCCTTTTTAATAATAACTAAGCGTTTAATTACGACGCTTTGTTAGCTTCTAATGATGCTTTTAGTGCTGCTGCTGGCTGGTAACCAGGGATCATTGTACCATCTTCTAAAATAATAGCGGGTGTGCCGCTAATACCAAAGCTTTGACCTAATTGGTAATGCTCTGCAACCGGTGCGCTACAGCCTGCAACTACTTTAGTGCTTGTGCCCGATTTAGCTTCTGTTAGTGCTTCTTGCTGATCGCGTGCACACCATACATTCATTAAATCTGCGTAACCTGAACCTTGTAAGCCACCACGTGGAAACGCTAAGTACTTAACGGTAATACCCGCATCAAGTAAATCGTCTAACTCGCGGTGTAATTTACGACAGTAACCACAGCTAATGTCGGTAAATACAGTAATGCTGTGTTTTTCGTTTGGCGCTTTGTACACAATCATCGATTCTTCGTATTCTTTAAGACCTTCAACACGCACGCCATTTAATGCTTGCTCTGTTAGGTTATTACGATTATTTAAATCAATTAACGTACCTTGCATTAAATATTGACCGTCTGGACTTGCGTAAAGCACGCCCTTGTTAGTAATCAATTCTTTTAAACCCGTTACTGGACTTGGGTTAATTTGCTTTACAGTTACACCAAGCTCGGCAAATTTAGTAATAATAGGATCATTAGCATCTGGTGTTACAGCAACGCCATTTGCAAATGCACTAATACTTGTGCACAACATGGCACCTGCTAACATTAATTTTTTCATAACTTCTCTCTATCCTAAAAATACTTAATATATTGACCGGCTTAATGATATTTACTTTCAAACTTACGCACGCGGATGATGCTCTGCATGTACCGACTTTAACCGTTCATTGGCAACATGGGTATAAATTTGCGTCGTTGATAAATCGCTATGGCCCAACATCATTTGTACCACACGTAAATCTGCCCCATGATTTAATAAGTGCGTAGCAAAAGCATGGCGCATAGTATGGGGCGATAATGGAGACTCAACTGCTGCCAAAATAGCATAGTGTTTAATTCTATGCCAAAAGGTTTGTCGCGTCATGCCTACTCCGCGTTTAGATGGGAACACAAAATCGGTGGCATGTTTTATCATTTGCGCACGCCCACCCTTTAAAAATTGCTCAAGCCAATACATGGCTTCTTCACCCAGTGGAACTAAGCGCTCTTTATTACCTTTACCTTTTACAAACACCACTGCTTGGCGCAAATTAATTTGCTCCATGCGCAGTCCAACAAGCTCACTTACACGCAAACCCGTTGCATAAAGTAGCTCTAGCATGGCTTTATCGCGCAGTCCCATCGCTTCTTCGGTATTAGGCGCATTTAATAATGCCTCAACTTCGGCCTCTGAGAGTGTTTTAGGTAACGACTGCCCTGCTTTTGGCTGAGAAATATTTAGCATGGGGGTGTCGCTAATTAGTTTTTCGCGCACAAAGTACTGATAAAAACGCTTTAACGCACTAATACTACGTGCCGTACTGCGTGGTTTTAATCCTAAATCGACTCGGTGCGCTAAGTAACTTTCAACATCAAGCCCTGTTACCGTCATTAAATTTTCGCCCTTTAAAAATAGGCAAAACTTATCTAAATCACTGCGATAAGCACTTAATGTGTTTTCGCTTACGCCTTGTTCTAAGTACAGGCTATCTAAAAAGGTTTCTAGGTAGTCGCTATTACTGCTCATACTGCTATTATTTTCAAAAGAATCGTCAGATAGCGTTGTCACATTATGCTCTCATGCTTTGCTAAGGTATCAATTAAAAATACCTTACGGTAAACTTGAGCCTATCATATCAGGCAATTACACAGTGATAAATACGATGCAAATTGGTTTATTTTTTGGTTCTACTACGTGCTACACCGAAATGGCAGCAGAAAAGATTCGCGACATTATTGGTGCCGATATAGTTACCCTGCACAATATTAAAGACGAGCCACTAAAAAATGCAGAGCAGTATGACTTTATCATCTTTGGTATTTCAACATGGGATTTTGGTGAAATACAAGAAGACTGGGAGTCAAAGTGGGACGACATAGCCGACGTAAACCTAAATGGTAAAACCATTGCTTTATTTGGCATGGGCGATCAACAAGGTTACGGGCAGTGGTTTCAAGATGCGCTAGGCATGCTACACGACGAAATAAATACGCAAACATTTACTCAACTTGGTTTTTGGCCAAACGACAGTAGTTACGAGTTTGAAGCTTCAAAAGCATTAACGCCTGATGGTAAACAGTTTGTAGGACTCGCGCTCGACGAAGACAGTCAATACGAGCTAAGCGATGAGCGCATTGCAACATGGGTTGAACAGGTAATGACTGAATACGGCGAAACGCTTTAATTAATAAGCTAATAAATAAAAAGAAAAAAGCCCGCAACTAGTTTAGTTGCGGGCTTTTTAATTAGGGCGTGTTGATCTTTGGTGGGTGAATTTGCAGCAGTATGTTTGGTTTTTAGGCAAGGCAGAGCCTATGTAGTGTGGTTATTCCCCATAAATAGGCGATAACGCAGCATAAATGCCAAACATGCACTGCCCTCTGGGTTCTTTTTAGGGGCGATCAACTCTTTGTTGCTCGGTTTTTACTTAGCCCACTAGGTTACAAACCTCGCGCCGCGATTTAATCGCCCCTAGATTGAACAAATTTCAATCCACAAAGATCAACACGCCCTAGCAATATGAGTAATTTATTGAAACGTCATCACATTGGTTGTTTGTGGGTAGTACCCATCTGCCATAACAATGTACGGTAATAAATTACTTAACCATTTTTGCTGCACGCTTTCGCTATAGTTTAAGTAAAGCTTACCTTCGTGAATATAAAATGCTTCTGGGTCTATACCTACAGCGTTACCTTCATCAGCCATTGCATAAGCACACCAACCACCGTATTGCGGTGCATAACGCTTTGGGTTTTCTGCAAATGTCGTTTTGTTTTCTTCACTCGAAAAGTGCCAGTTGGCACCTAAATAACTAAACGTGTATTTGTCGCTGCCTTTAACGGCTTTATTTTGCGTAAAATAAGCAACGCTGTCGTACCCTTTAATAGCCGTGTTATTAAACCAACCCGTATTTACAGCATCATCCTTTGCATTTGCCCCACCGCTTATTAACAGTGCGCTAAGCATTATTAAAGCAACTATGTACTTAATCATCTTTTTTCCTTTATTATTTACTCAAAATTGAATGCCAATTAAATATAGCTGGCTTAGTGAGTAAGAAAGGCAAAGCGCAAAAATGATTTCAGTTAATACTTAATTATTTAACGTTTAGTAATTAAATAAGTAGTAAAACTTACTCTACTTTTAGCCAATATTGGTTTCGGTAAAAAAAGCTAATGTAGCCGCGTACTTCGAGCTTTTTACCTTCATCTTGCGGGGTTAGTTGTAAAGTGTAGGTTTTACCATTTGTTGGATCGAGTATTTCACCGTCTCCCCAAACACCATCATCTTGTGCTTTTACACCCGTGATTATAGTCATTCCTAAAATAGGCTGATCTTTTAACTCATCATCGCATTTACTACATATATCATTTTGTTTTGCCGGGTTAAGAATGGTTTCAACTTTGCCGCTTAATACACCGTTGGTTTGGGTAATACGTACATACGACTTAGCTTGGTTTGTATCCTCGTCAATCGTTTTCCAAAGCCCTACAGGCGTAATAGCAGCAAACACACCTTGGCTTGCAAAAATGGTGGCAGCTAACGTGCTAAGTAATGCTAATTTATTTAACTTTTTCATTGTGTTGCCTTTTAAATTAAGTGGCCAATGGCTAAATCATATCAGGTGATTTATAAACACACTATTAAAGCGCTGTACATAAAATAAAAAACTAAAAGAAAAAACCTAAACTAATAATCATTAGTTTAGGTTTAAGGGGCAGTAGCATAAAAAAAAAGTTACGTATTACCTCACTTTAAAAACAACATCCCCTATTTTTAGATTTGAATATTCAGGCTCAACTAAAGATAATTCGTTATTATCAATCATGCTTTTAAGGTATCTAATCTCTTCAGGATTTTCGACATTCATATACCTTGAGCGCCACTTACCCATGTCGAATAACCAGAAATATGCGGATATATTTTCATTACTTTCGTCAATCACTATAAAATCGAGTTCATCATCTTTGTTTAAATCCATGCCAATGAAATAGTAAGTATGTTCTTTTAAAGAGTTACGATCGTAAAAATGTTGTTCAGAAAATACTGCCTCTATTAAACCTTGAGGTATTAGCGCTTGTGATGGCCAAAATACACTGCGCTCAATAAAATCATCGACTGTGTGTTCAAGCGTTAAAGCAAACTCATTATTTACATACATCCTATCGATGATAGCGTATTGCTCTGGGTGACTCGTTTCAATTTTCTGTTTTAATAACTGCATAGCTAAATAACCTTGGCGACCTAAGCTGTGCTCAAAATAGTAATAGTCAAACTTTTCTATTGTTACTTTATCTGCATCTAAACGCGCTATTTGGCTGTTTGTAGATAAGCTTTGAAAATTTAATAAAGGGGAGTTAACAGCAAGCATACTAACGAGCACCACCCACCCCATCACAATATTTATTTTGCTAAGCGGCTCTAGCCAATTGTCTCGCTTTGTTATAATTCCAACAAGATAACTAAACGAAAAACACGCCAATAAAAACCAAATTAAAATGCCCCAACAACGATCTACTGTTAGCCCATGCTGCTCTACCCGTAAGTAAATTCCATAGGCAGAAATAACACTATAAACGGGAAGTAACGCAACACTTATAAAAACGAGTCGGTGCAAGAGCATGTGATAAGGCCGTACTGATGAGTCATCTTTATAAACAGTGTTAACAAAAAACAACGTGAGCACCTGCAGCCACATTACTAATAAACTGCCACTTCCGGTCTCCCATAATTTATTGAGCCCGGTAAAAGGAAGTGTTGCTAAAAAACCGAGAGAAATAACTGATAAAACAGGCAATAAAAACTTAATTAAAGTTTGTAGTAAAAAAGCGATATTATCTTCAATGTTCAAAAGCTTTCTAAATATGACACTCGCAAAGGCAAATGCGAGCGTTAAGGTTGGGATCCAAAACCATTCATTTCTTAGTAGCTCAGAGAAAAATTCTATATCTAAAATATCAAATAAAGCCGCACCTAAATTTAGAATTCCCCAAAAAATAAGTACAAACAGCCAGCATTCTGCAAAAATTATAAAATTACGCCAAGACAGCTTAAATAAGCTGCTGTAACTAATACTTACCGAGCTGCCAAATTGCTGTATGTACATTAAGCCTTTAAAGCCAGCTATAAGCACTGTAAAAATAAAAACAGAAGTTAAATCGCCATTGCTCACATACTCCTGAGGTTCTTGCTGAAAACCAACATACGCCCCCAATAAAGATAACAACAAGGAAAAAGGAAGGATTAAAAGCAACGACGTTTTTATATTATTTTTATTAACGGTCATTAGCATTAATAAAGGAAAGCTCATAGAAAATGTAATAAGTGAGACTAACCATGTAGGGCTTGTTGCTGGCCACACATTATTTTCTATACTGCTATACAAAAGGGTAAGAGCAATAGCCTGTAATACGGCAAGTATAATTATAAAAGATTTTGGTAACTGACTATCCATATCTGTTCTCAACAATAGGTTTTAGTCAGTTTGCGTTATTCGTTCCTATTTTACAATTGCTTCACATTTTCAAATAAAATGCTTTGCACAGGGCTATATAATCAGCAGTGTAGGTATTATCTAAGTTTCTAATACACAGGGTTGATGATTCTATATCGCTTTTTACGTAGCTAAATGTCATTAAACTGCGGCTAATATCTTTGTTGGGCGTGGCTTTTACTTGGCAATGAGTATTTAAATAAAGCCCATTTTGAGTAGCAAGCTCAATAAATAATGCGCCTTCAACGCTTGGGAGTATTAAGCTAAAGCGAGAACCACTATGGCTTAAATGTTTAAACGCATTAATTAACTCTTCAAAACTTAGGCCGTCGGTATGGCGTGCGGTATTACGCGCAACATTATCGCCTTTTAAACTGTGATTAAAATACGGTGGATTAGAGATAACCACGTCAAATTTAACTTCACTACTAAAGCTTTGAATAGTTTGGTGCGTAATACTTATAGTTGGCCACGGACTATTAGCTACATTTTGTAATGCTTGGGTATAGGCGCTTTCGTCAATTTCTACCGCAGTTATATCAAGCTCATTACTGCGCTGCTTACACATTAGTGCTAACAAGCCAGTGCCGGTGCCTATATCAAGTAATGACTTTGCACCGCTTAAATTAGCCCATGCGCCAAGCAAAATGCCATCGGTAGAAACTTTCATTGCACAGTGGTCGTGTTCAACTTTAAATTGTTTAAATACAAAACCAGACATTTTTTCACCTTTTCATTCACCAAGCGCAGCATAGCGCGTATAATCAGGGTAATTGTCCCTTATTTTAGACACTCTATGCAATTTTCTGAATTTGATCTTGATAACAAGCTACTCGATGCCATTAATAAAATGGGCTACGAGACGCCAACCAGCATTCAACAACAAGCTATTCCTGAAGCACTACAGGGGCGCGATATTTTAGCATCTGCGCCTACTGGTACAGGTAAAACAGCGGCATTTTTAATTCCGGCTATTCAGTACTTACTGGATTTCCCACGTCGTGACCCTGGTTTTGCGCGCGTACTCATTATGACCCCGACTCGTGAGCTGGCTTATCAAATTCATGAACAATGTGAACTGCTAGCTAAACGCACACACCTAAAAATTGGTGTAGTAACAGGCGGTATTAACTACGGCACGCATAAAGAAATTTTTGAAAAAAATAATGATATTTTAATCGCCACACCAGGTCGATTAATGGAATACCTAGAAACCGAAAACTTTCATGCTGAACACGTAGAAATGCTTATTATTGATGAAGCAGATCGCATGTTAGATATGGGTTTCAAAAAAGAAATGAGCCGTATTTGTGACGAAGCTAAAAATCGTCGCCAATGTTTTTTATTCTCAGCAACACTTGAAGGTGACAGCGTAGAAAGGTTTGCTGAAAAAACATTAAACGACCCAGCTCTATTAGAAGCCGAATCGTCACGTAAAGAAAAAGCTAAAATTCACCAATGGGTACATTTAGCCGACGATTATCATCACAAACTTGAATTATTAGTTAATACGCTAAAAAACCCTGACGTAACTAAAGCGATTGTGTTTGTTAAAACTCGCGAACGCTTAGAAACATTGATTGGCGAACTTACAACTAATGATGTAAAAGCGGCGTGGTTACGCGGCGAAATGCCACAAGACAAACGTATGAAAGCCATGGAAAACTTCCACAGTGGCAAAACAAGCATATTAGTTGCTACCGACGTAGCTGCACGTGGTATTGACGTGTCTGACATCAGCCACGTTATTAACTTTGATATGCCGCGTACTGCCGACGTATATGTACACCGTATTGGTCGTACTGGCCGTGCTGGTAAAAAAGGGATAGCAATATCGCTAGTTGAAGCACACGATATTGGTATTTTATATAAAGTAGAGCGCTACGTTGAACAAAAATTAAAACGCCGTGTAATTAGAGGTGTTGAGCCACAGCATAAAGAAGCTAAGCCACCAGCTAAAAAGCGTAAAGATCCAGTAAAAATGAAAGCCAAGAAAAAGGCTAAGGTTAAAAAGAAAAAGTAACCTAAAACATTTTTATACTAAGCCGACTTTTGTCGGCTTTTTAATGCAAGCCTTGCAGGCTCTGCTGTTTGTACCTGTTACATATGTAACCCAAGCATGTAACTCATACTCATTTAAATGTAATTTTTGCCCACCTGAATTCCCACTTAATAAAATTCCCTTATATTTCATAGCGTTAATATTGGCACCGAAATTGTAACTACAAAGATAACCTAGCCGATGGAATTTCCATATTGTGGCTGCACTATTCACCGTAATGTAAGGATTAAGTTATGAACCGCTTCAAGTTAACTATCGCTTTAGTATCATTTTGTTGTTTATTTTTATTAGCTTGCGCTACAAAAGTAAGTGCAGCAACCAACATGGCCGTAGTAAGCAGTGTAGCCACTCAACCTAACTTACAACAAGCTATCACCAACACCCTACGAACTAATCCTAACCTAGCGTTAAGTGATATTCGTGTGCAGGTAAAAAATGGGGAAGTAGATTTATACGGTGAAGCACAAACTGGTTTTCAGCGCGCACTGGCTCAAAAGTTTTTAGAAAATATGGATGGGGTTAAAATCATTCGTAATAAAATTAGTGTTATTTAATACGCACCACATAAACTTATTTGTATAACTAATTCATAAGCGCGGCTTGTTACTCCAACACAAGCTGCGCTTTTTTATGTTTATTTTTTGTAGTTATTTCAATTTATCTAGTTGTTGAATAACATCACTTAATTTAAAACTACTTTTTTGTGAATTAAAACTTTCAACAAAAACTTCTTTAAAACTGCTTACCGTAGAATCTTCATTTAGCTCAAAAGGAAAACCCTTAAGTTCCTTTGTTTTTGGATTAAACTTATAAACAAAATTGTCACCACTTAAACCCGCTGAAAAAACGTAATGATGATTATCAACCCATCCTGCCGCGCCATGAAATAGAGCAATATTTATTTTATCGTTTTGAGTATGTACGCCGACTTTAACTACATTATTTTTATTGAATGCGGCTTTTGTTATCTCTTTACTGGGGATAAACCAAAACCCTTTTGTATTACCCACAAACACAGCTAAATATTCATTATCAGGTGACCAAGTGATAACGTTACTTTCATAACTTTTTCTAGGGCATAAAACATCATCTGAGCTACAAAACTCTCGTAACTTCTCTTTTTCAATATATGCCGCTTTATTTGGTAAGATTAATGTAGAGGTAAGGTTTTTGTTTTTATCGAGAAAAAGTATTTCAGCGGTATTGTTATCTATATTTAATTTATAACTCACATCATATTTAGCATTATATTCGTTACCTACTGAAATAAAGCTAATAACTAGGCTTGAAAATAAAATTATTTTTGTAAACCATTTAATCTTTAACTTCATTTGTTTGTAATCCTAATATCTAAAAAAATACACCTTGTATAACCAATAATTGCATAATAAATAGATAAAAGGGAAACTTACCTTATAAAAAATACGTTACAAAATCTGCTGGAGAAAATAATTAATGAATAAAGAAAAGTGACTTGAACTAATTAAAAAGCGCATTTTTACTCTGTAAAAATGCGCTGTTGGTAAGTAACTATTTCCCAATGCTTTTGCCTAATGAGCTTTAACTAAATTACTCACTTTGGCTAGAGTCAGCACCGTCGCTACTGTCTTTATTTGATGACTGCTGGCTTATTTTATCGCTAATCATGGCATCGAGTTTTTCGCCCCCTTTAATGCCAAAGTCGAGCGTACGAATTGGGAATGGAATACTAATGTCCGCCTCGTCTAGTGCTTGCTTAACGGCAACTATACCTTTATGGCGTACCGTCATAAAGTCAGGCTCGCCTGGGTATTTAATCCAAAACCACACCAGTAAGTTGATGCTGCTGTCACCAAAGCCTTCAGCGTATACGGCGGTTTCGTCTTTGCGTATTACAAAGTCAAATTCGTTAATTTTTTCGACTATAACGTCTTTTGCTTTTTCTATGTCATCGCCGTACGAAATACCTACAGGTACTTCTATACGTCTTATACCTAGCGTGGTGTAATTTTTTAGTACATTTCTAAATAAGACTTTGTTTGGTACAAGTATTAGTTGCCCGTAAAAGCTCTCTATTAGCGTGTTACGTAGGTTTATAGAATGTATCGAACCAAACACATCATCGGTTTCTATTACATCACCTGTTTTAAATGGCTTACGTACACCCATTGCTATACCAGCAATTAGATTTTCGGTCATGTCTTGAAACGCAAAACCAATGGCTAAACCCACAATACCCGCACCAGCAAGTAGCGAAGTAACGGTGCCTTTTAAGCCAACAAAATCGAGCGCTATAAATAAACCTATGCACAACACAATAACTTTAAAAATTGACGCCATTAAGTCGGCAATTTGTTTTGAGTCGAGTGAGCGGCGTAATACGTTTTTCATCAGCTTGCCAGCAAAGCGTGCCAATATTGAAAACACTATTGCGATCAGTATCGCAACTATAAAATTAGGGATATGACTTATTACAACATCAAACCACCCTCCGAGCTTTTCTTCTATTAGTTTTTCGGCTTCGTCAATTGACGGAATGCTGATCATTTTATTTGCACCTATTTAATTAGTGTTCTCATTAATATTAGATGAGATTGCAAATATAACGCCAACATCAAAAAAGCCATGCAATGCATGGCTTTTAAATTTTTTATTTAAGCTTATAAACCTAATTTTGTTCGTCGCGCATAAATACCGGCTCAAGCTCTTTAGCTGTTGCCTCTGGGCTAAAGTAATAACCTGCTACCGTAAATTCTTTAAGTTGGCTTAATTGCGTTACTTTATTTTCGATAATGTAGCGCGCCATCATGCCGCGTGCTTTTTTAGCATAAAAGCTAATTACTTTGTATTGACCGTTTTTACAGTCTTTAAAGTGCGGGGTAATAATTTGTGCATTTAATGCTTTTTTATCTACCGCTTTAAAGTATTCGTTTGAAGCAAGGTTAACTAAATATTGTGCGTCTTGTGCTTTTAATACGTCGTTTAGTTTATTCGCTATTACGCTGCCCCAAAACTCGTATAAGTTTTTGCCACGTGAATTTTCAAGCTTGGTGCCCATTTCAAGGCGGTAAGCTTGCATTAAATCAAGTGGTTTTAATAAGCCGTATAAACCTGAAAGTATACGTAAATGGTTTTGTGCGTAATCAAGCTCGCTAGCTTTAAGCGTGCTTGCATCTAAACCACCGTATACATCGCCATTAAAGGCAAGTGCGGCTTGTTTAGCATTACTTTGTGTAAACGGCTGCGCCCACTCACTAAAGCGTGCTGCGTTAAGCCCAGATAGCTTGTCGCTAATTTTCATTAAACTGCCAATTTGCGCTGGTGTTAGTTCACGGCATACTTTCATGAGCTCTTCGCTGTGCTCTAGTAATTCAGGCTGAGTGAACTTGTCTGTTGCGGGTGGCGTTTCGTAATCAAGATTTTTTGCAGGTGAAATAACAGTGATCATAGTTAGCTATTGACTTGTAATTTATTTAGTGTCAATTTCAACATTAAATGAAACGAAAAGCACGTTTTGTTTAAATAAATCCTCTCTTAATAACCCATGCATTGCCGTTTTTTTATTGATCAGGACATAAGACCTATCAAGCATTGTCACACTGTTGCAGTATGGATTAGATATATTAAGAGTGATTAGATTTTTCTTTTAACTTGCTTGGAATGAGGAAAGCAAATGACTTCAGCTCTACAAAGGCTAAAACAACATTCATCTATTGTGGCCGACACTGGTGATATTGAAGCTATTAAAAAGCATCAACCAGAAGATGCAACTACAAACCCGTCGCTTTTATTAAAAGCGAGCGAGATTGAAGCATATAAGCCTTACTTAGATAAAGCTTGGAGCTACGCAAAAGAAACCGAGCAAGAGCCTGCTAAACAACTTGAACTAGCATGTGATTACTTTGCCGTATTACTAGGTAAAGAAATTAGCGCTATTGTACCTGGTTATATTTCTACTGAAGTAGATGCACGCCTTTCGTTTAATACGCAAGCTACGATTGATAAAGCACATACCCTACTTAGCCTTTACGAAAAAGAAGGTGTAAGCAAAGACAAAATTTTAATTAAAGTAGCGTCTACATGGGAAGGTATTAAAGCCGCTGAGCAGCTAGAAAAAGAAGGGACTAAATGTAACCTTACTTTATTATTTAGCGATGCCCAAGCCCGTGCTTGTGCCGATGCAAACGTATTTCTAATTTCGCCATTTGTTGGCCGTATTTTAGATTGGCACGTTGCTAACGGTATGGAAAAACCAACCGATCCGCTACAAGATCCAGGTGTTCAGTCTGTACGCAGCATTTTTGAATTTTACAAACGTCATGACTACAAAACAGTTGTGATGGGTGCAAGTTTCCGTAACACAGGCGAAATTATTGCACTTACAGGTTGCGACAAGCTAACTATTAGCCCTAATCTTTTAGAAGATTTAGGTAACCTTGAAGGCGCACAAGAATATTTGCTTGAAAGCGATGTTCCACAAGAGCCAAAACCAGAGCCATTAACAGAAGCACAGTTCCGTTGGTTACATAACCAAGATGCTATGGCTACTGAAAAACTAGCTGAAGGTATTCGCTCTTTTGCTGATGCACAAGAACAACTAGAGGCGCGCTTTAAAGCAATGTAATTTGCTATAATCGTGTTTTAGAAAACGTCGCAATAGCGGCGTTTTTTTATGCCTAAAATACGCTACCCCTCTATATAATCTTCATATCGACTTCATATAATCATCGTATAAACCTTCATCAATTAATCACACTTATGTAACATAACTGTCACTTTTTTATTCTATTTTAACTAGGCCTGTGGTATAGGTATTCTTGAGGTCAATAAAATCAATAGGAGAAGTTTATGGATAGCCTAAACGATATATTAGAGATATTAGAAGGACCAGATACAACAAGGAAAACCTCTCAGAAAAATAAAAAAAGAAAATGGCGTGAAATAGAAGCAATAAAAGACAAACAGCGCCTACGTAAAGAACTACAAGAACTAGACTACTTTACAGACAGTATTGCGATTGAAGAGCTCGACTTTTAATTCAATACGCCCCAACTAAACAAAAAGGCTTCCGATATATGGAAGCCTTTTTTAATGCGCTGAAAATAGCTGCATGAGATAAATTTATTATTCAGAGCTCAGGTTATTTACACCTGCCAGTTAATCGGTTTTTCACCTTGGGCTTGTAATAGCTCATTCGTTTTTGAAAAATGCTGACAGCCAAAAAAGCCTCTATGCGCCGAAAGCGGTGATGGATGCGGCCCTTTTAAAACATGATGGCGAGCGCTATCTATGCCTTTACCTTTTTTTTGTGCATGTGCACCCCATAAAATAAATACCACACCTTCGCAGTGTTTATTAATATGCGCTATTACATTATCGGTAAATTGCTCCCACCCTAAATGCTTATGAGAATGCGCTTGCCCTTGCTCAACGGTCAATACTGTATTGAGTAAAAACACGCCCTGATCTGCCCAGCTTTGCAGGTACCCATGTTCAGGAACAGCAAAACCGCTGATATCGGTAGCTAACTCTTTGTACATATTTTTAAGCGACGGCGGCAGCTTTTTTACATCAGGCAATACCGAAAAACACAAGCCATGCGCTTGCCCTTCTCCGTGGTATGGGTCTTGTCCTAAAATTACAACGCGGATGTCATTTAGTGCTGTGGCATCAAAAGCATTAAATACTTGAGGTTCAGGCGGATAAACAGCAACACCTTCATTGCGGCGATTAGCCACATACTCTAACGTTTCCTGCATGTAAGGTTGCTGTAATTCACTTTCTAAAAATGTAGCCCAATCGCTCATTGTGTACTCTTAATCTGTTTACGTGATGCGTCTATTTTATCACACATATCCGCGAGTCCATCTAGCATGCGCGGAGTAAAACGATGTAATAAATCGGCATTTACGCTAATAAATTGATCATTTTTAACAGCGGGCACTTCTGGCCACTTTTGCCAATTAACAACCGGCTGTGGTGTTTTTGATTTTTCATCAGGGATAATAATAACTTGTGGCTTAGTAACAATGACATTTTCGATACTAATTTGTGGGTAATCTGTAACGCTCTGTGCAAATACATTACTTACATGGCATGTTTCAATCAGTTGGCTTATCCATGTATTTTTACTTACTGTCATCATGGGCTCAGCCCATAACTGATAAAACCCGGTAATATTTTTTTTATCTTGCTGGCTTTTAACAATACCATTTAGCTTATGTTTAAATGCGCTTGCCGCTTGCTGGCTTTGCTTAATGTTCCCTGTAAATTCACCAAAAGTAAGTAACTCGTCGGCTACACCAGCGATTGTGGTGGGATTACTCAAATATACTTTTATGCCAAGGCGCTCTATTTGGGCTAAATCTTCGCTTTGATTTCCGCTTTTCCACGCAATTACTAAGTCGGGTTTAAGCGCCAATACTTTTTCAAGCGAGATGCCGTAATAACCCCCTATGCGCTCAATACTTTGGGCTTCACTTGGGTAGTCGGCGTAATCAACCGTGCCCACAATATTATCGCCCGCCCCTATGGCAAATAGGTTTTCGACTATATGTGGTGCAAGCGCGATTATTCGCAGTTTTTTAGAATCCTTGGTCTGCTCTGTAAGTGCACTGCCCGATACACTAAAAAGCAGCAGCCCAATAAAAAGCGCTTTAAACATTAGTAATCAAACCCTTCAAGCGCTTTTATGCCCGAATCGAATGCGTGTTTTACATTACGCACTTCACTTACAGTGTCGGCAAGGTCTGTTAAAGTACGGTGTGCTGCACGTCCTGTAATAATAACTGACTGCATGGGCGGACGGTTATTAAGTGCTGTTACTACTTCATCCAAATCAACGTAGCCGTAGGTCACCATATACGTAAGCTCATCGAGTAATACTAAATCAATACTGCTATCAGCAAGCATGCGTTTTGACTCTTGCCATGTTGCTTGGGCGGCCGCTGTATCGGCTTCTTTATTTTGCGTATCCCAGGTAAAACCGGTGTTCATTACAACAAACTCAACGCCTGCACCTTGTAATAAATTACGCTCGCCACATTCCCACGTGCCTTTAATATATTGGCAAGCGGCTGCTTTTTTACCATGCCCTACGCAGCGTGCTACAACGCCAAAACCCGAGGTTGATTTACCTTTACCGTTACCGGTAATTACCTGAAAAATACCTTTTACATCTTGTGCTGCAGCAACGCGCGCATCCACTTGTTCTTTTACTTTTTGTTGGCGCTGCTTGTGCTTATCATTGTTTTGTTCAGTCATTATTGTGCCCTTCATAAATCGAGATAATTTGCTGTATATTTAAATGCGTTTCGCACATGGTTGCTAATCGTTCTAACTGCTGCTCGCGGTGAGCGGCAATACTAATTGGGTTAATTGAGGCGCTTGGTTTTACCCATTTTAAAATTTGCGATGTAGCATCGGCTTCATCAAACAAACCATGTAAATAGGTGCCCGCAATGGCGTTATCATCGCTAATAAAGCCATCAAACGTAAAACCATGTGGGTGGTTTTCATCAAAGGTTAAAAATGGCTTATCAAGCGCTGCACCTTGGCTAATCCCTGCATGTATTTCGTAACCACTACAGGGTGTTGATTGGTTATTTAAAAGCAGTGTAGCGGTTATTTTAGTTAATACTTTTTGTGCTGTCAGCGTGGTTTCAAAGTCGCATAGAGCAAGCCCATTCACTTGTTTTAATGACGATTCAATACCATCGGGATCGTTGATTGTATTGCCCAGCATTTGCATGCCGCCACAAATGCCAAGTACTTTGCCACCATAGCGTAAGTGGCGCTTAATTTGAGTGTCCCAGCCTTCATTTTTCAAAAAATTTAAATCGCCCAGCACATTTTTACTGCCTGGGAGAATTATCAGATCAACTTCTGGAATCGTTTGCGTATGGCGCACGTAATTTATATTAATGTTTGGGTGCAAACGCAGTGCATCAAAATCGGTGTGGTTACTAATGTGGGGAACAAGTAGCACTGCAATATTAATTGTGGCGTTGGTTACATTATTATCAATTGCGACGGCGTCTTCGGCATCAAGCGCAAGATCGTGCAAATAAGGTAATACGCCAAGCACGGGTTTGTTTGTGTATTCTTCAAGCCAATCTAGCCCGCCTTGCAGCAAACCTATATCGCCTCTAAAGCGGTTTATAACAAAGCCTTTTACGCGCGCCTGTTCTGACTCGCTTAACAACGCAAGCGTACCTACCAAATGTGCAAACACACCACCTTTATCAATATCGGCAATAATAATGACAGGGCAATCTACCTCTTCGGCGTAACCCATATTGGCAATATCGTTTTCACGCAGGTTTATTTCAGCAGGGCTCCCTGCCCCTTCAACAAGGAGTAAATCAAAACGCTTAGCTAAGCGGTTATGTGAGGTAATTACTGCATCCATCGCCACTTTTTTATAGTCGTGATATTTGCCCGCTTCCATATTGCTAATGGCTTTTCCGTGAATAATCACTTGTGCGCCCGTATCGCTATTAGGTTTAAGTAAAATAGGATTAAAGTCTATTTCGGGCTCTACTTTAGCCGCTATTGCTTGCAAAGCTTGCGCACGACCAATTTCGCCGCCATCTTTTGTTACTGCGCTATTAAGTGCCATATTTTGTGGTTTAAAAGGCGCAACCTTTACCCCTCGCTTAGCAAATACCCTGCAAAGGGCTGCAACTAGGGTACTTTTACCTGCGTCGGAAGTAGTGCCTTGCACCATTAAGGTTTTCATGGAATTACACCCTTCGCTTTCTAAAAAACAATAAACTTAAAAAGAACACGCTACCAATAGCAGCGGTTATAACACCTACAGGTAACTCTTGGTTTTTTAGCAAGGAGCGCGAAAGTACATCAACCCACACCATAAATGTACCGCCCACTAAGCTGGTTACTAGCAATCCCGCGATGGTGCCTTGGGAGATAAAAAAGCGCACAATGTGCGGTACCATTAATCCTACAAACCCAATACCACCACACATAGCCACCAGCACAGCGGTAATTAATGAGCTCAAAACTAGCATAAGTATTCTAAAGCGCTGGACCCTAACACCTAATGTAATTGCGCTTTCATCGCCAAGTAACATGGCATTGAGCTGCCTTCTATAGCTCAGCATTACAAACGTACACAATGTAATTACCAATAAAGGTAACCAAAGCGTAGCCCACTGCGCACGAGCAAAGCTGCCCAGTGTCCAAAATAAAATAGCGGCTACCGCCTGAGGGTCGCTCCAATAAAGCAACAAGCTGGTAAACGCACTAAATAAAAACGACAGAGCAACACCAGCTAATAACATTGATTCTACCTGTGCACTTTGCTGCCTACCTGCAATAAGTATTAATAAACTCATAGCGAGTAAGCTGCCCAGCAGTGCTGCTGCCGATAGCATAAAGCCTGCGCTAATGCCTGCTAATGCCATAAGTAACACCACACCAAATGAGGCACCCGACGATATACCAAATAAGTAAGGATCGGCTAAAGGGTTACGCGTTACCGTTTGTAAAATAAGCCCCGCAATTGCTAAGCCGGAGCCTGCTAAAAAGGCGAGTAATGTGCGTGGCATTCTTAGTTCAAAAATAATACGCGTATTAAAAGACGCATCATTTGAGAGTAAAAAGCTATTAAGTACGTCTTGAAGTGAGGTCTCTGCTGCACCAAAACTAAGTGCTGCAAATAAGCTAAATAAAGCAGCTGCAGCACTTATAAAAAGCGCAAATGAGTGGCGATTATTAACTGCGCTCATATTATTTGTAACCATAAAAGTAAGTGATATGAGGGATGCTATTTCCCGACTTCGATATTTGCGGGTGGTCATTTACTTGGGCGCAGACACCAAAAACGTCGCCTAACATGTTTTCGGTTAATACCTCACTTGGCGTACCTGTATGTGTAATTTCACCGTTTTTAATAACCACTAGTTCATCGCACATTGCCGAGGCTAAGTTTAAATCATGAAACGATGCAAACACCGTTACACCCAACGATTTAGCAAGCTCCATTACCTGTATTTGGTATTTAACATCTAAATGGCTAGTTGGCTCGTCCATTATTAACAGTTGAGGTTGCTGGACTATGGCGCGGGCTATCAAGGCACGTTGCTTTTCACCGCCTGAGAGCGACTCAAAGCTTTGCTCACTATGATCTACCAACCCTACGGTGTTGATTGCTTGAATGATTTTTTGTTTATCAATGTTAGTTATTGAGCTAAATAACGATTTATGAGGCGTTAGGCCAAGCGCAATAACGTCAAATACGCTTAAGTTAAATTGCGACGGAGTTTCTTGCAAAACAACCGCTACTTTTTTTGCGTACTCATCGCTTTTTAGCTGCCAAATGTCGGTGTTGTTAAACTCTACAATGCCATCACTAGGTTTATTAAAACGATATAGACAACGCAATAAACTCGATTTACCTGCGCCATTAGGTCCAATTAAACCAACAAATTTACCTGTGGTTATTTTAAGGTTTATTTTTTTGAGAATCGTTTTATTGCCAATATCCCACGATACGTTTTTAACGTTTAGTAATGGTGTATTTAATGGCGTTTGAGTGTGCAATAGTCAGTCCTAGGCTAGGGTCTGTTGATCTTTCAAGGTTAAATTTGCAACAGTCTGTTTGGTATTTAGGCAAGGCAGAGCCTATGTAGTGTGGTTATTCCCCATAAATGGGCGATAACGTAGCATTAATGCCAAACAGGCGCTGCCCAAAGGGTTCTTCCTAGGGGCTATTTACTCTTTGTTGCTCGGTTTTTACTTAGCCCACTAGGTTACAAACCTCGCGCCGCGATTAAATAGCCCCTAGTTTGAACAAATTTTAATCCGCAAAGTTCAGCAGACCCTAGGTTAAACTCACTAAAAATGCGATAAAAATACTAATGCACTACAAGAAAAAATGAGTAAACCCGCTCGTTAAAAGAATTCATGCCAATTGCATTAAATTAGTGATTTATTATAGCGACAGATAAATAGCTTAATAACAAGGCGGAAATTATGACATATAGTTGTTATCACTAATTGCTCCCTGCATTGCTCTAGCTCCTGCATCCATGCAGTCGTATATCAATAATTTTTAACTAAGTTAGTAAGTTATTTAATTCGCTAGAAAGATCATGTTTTTAATAAAATTGGTATTATACCATTTGTATCTGACTTAAAGCTTTGCGCTAATTACAGTTGCGGGAACAGTCGAGGACTCGCACCTCATTCCAAATGAAGCTCTATTATGGGCGGCTAAGTAAATAATTTAAAGCAAAAAAAACCGCACTCAAAAGAGCGCGGTTAAAAAGGGAGTGTTTTAACTAATTTAGCGAATAGTTAAAACTTGTATTCCATACCTAAGCCTACGTAGTCTTGGTCAACGTTGTTGTCCATATCGAAGCTTGAGTAAAAACCAAATACTTTAATGTTTTTATTTAATTTGTGATCAAGACCAACTGAAATTGCTGACTTATCGTCGCTGTCGTCAAAGTCCATATCTTGGTATTGCACTTTAAATGTGTTGTTACCCATGCTGTAAGCAGCATTTAGCAAGTAACCATCCGCTTCTGCGCTGCCATCTACTGCTTCTTGTGTTTGGTACATTGCGCCCAATTTAAAGTTTTCGATTTTACCTTGGATTGATGCACGCACTACGTCGTAGCCATTTACTTCACTATCGGCTGCAATCGAGGCGTATACCGCGCTCTTTTTAAGTGCCACGTCACCGTATGTCACCGCCATTGAATAACCGTTATCAGCGTCTACATCATCTTCAGCTACAAAAGTAGCAAGTACTTTAAAGCCTTCGTATGAGTTTGATGAATAACTAACTGTATTTCCTAAGCGGTTTTCACCTTTAAATACATTTTTAATGTCGCCTTCAAGGTCGTTAAATAAATCTAACTTACCTTGAGATTGCTTAAGCGCAGTATCGTTACGACCAATTACAACCTGACCAAACGCACCTTTTAAACCAACATATTGGTTACGCGCAGAAATATTGTCGTCGTTATCGCCTTTTGAATCAGCATCAGACACATCAACTTGAAACTCAAACTTATATACCGCTTCTAAACTATCATTTATTTTTTCAGAACCTTTAACACCAAGACGAGATGCATTACTTTTTATCTCGGTAAAAGACCCTTCGCCATCATCAGATGATTGCACTGTTACATTCGCTTTACCGTAAATGTCTACGTCGGCAAGTGCATTAAAAGATAAACCACTTAATAGTGCTAAGCATAAGCTCGATTTTACAAATTTCATGTTATTTCCTTGGATAATCACAAAAGACTAATTTTCAAAACTGCTGCATTTTGTCATTCCTAAATGACAGTAATATTACAACGGAAATATTAATGTCTTTTTTTGTTAATAAAAATGCATTAAATGTGAAATAAAAATAACATGAAAGCCTAGTAAATGGTCGTACTTACTTATCTTGCTTTAATGACAAGCTTGGCGTCATTTGCGAAAGTAAATTAACTAAGGTTTCTATTAGCTCTTTTTGCTCGTTGTCTCTGTGATACGCTATAAATACGTCTCTTGAGGTGTTTTCTACCCCTTTAACATGAAACAACTCACCTTTTTCTAAATGCCCTTCTACCAATACTTGAGGTATAAATGCACTACCACCACATTGCAGTATTAAATCAAGTGCAATACGTCCCGTGCTGGTTCTAAAGTAAGGGGGTGTTTTTCCTGTAAACTGACGCGCATGCCAAAGAGAAAAAGTAGTTCCCCAATCCACATACACATATTGATTATCAAAAAAGTTTTCGTTCGTTGCAGTGTCGTATCCGCTTACTGGAATGATTGGCAACTCACAAATTCGCTCTACCACTAATTCATCTACTTTTGGTGGATCAAATAATATTGCCAAATCGAGAGTACGCTCTAATAAAAGTCGAGTGCTCTCTTGTTGTGCTTTAACTTCTGCAACCAACGACACGCCCGGCATCGCCGATACAATATTTGTTATACCAAACTGTAAAAAAGCATCCCAAATATTAGGCGTTCCTGCTAAGCTAATTTGCTTATGCATATTGTCGGCAAGTGCAACATCGACTTTGGCCCGCTGCATGCCCGTAATAATCATTTGTGCGTGCGGTAATAAGCGCTCGCCAGGTGCTGTAAGTTGAATATTATTACGCTGGCGAATAAACAAATTAACACCAAGCCCTTGCTCTAATTGGCGAATTCTAAAGCTCACTGCAGACTGCGTAATATAAAGGTTTTCGGCCGCTTTACCAAAGTGACGCGTACGCACTACCTCAACGAATGTTTTTAATAAATCGATATCCAATTTTTTATCCTCACGATAAAAATAATTTGTTTAATAAATTGCCAAACTTGCATCATACTCCAGCTAATTAATAGGGTATGAGGATAAAGCTATGAGCAATAACATTTCATTACTACGCCAAGCATTTGTTAGCCAACGTCAATTTTATGATGATCAGAATTTTCCACGTGGTTTTAGCCGCAGCGGAAACTTCACCTTATTAGAAGCCAGTATATTAGAACAACACGGTGTTGTTTTAAGAGGCTTATACAGTAAAACAATTGAGCCGCAAAACGAACATCAAGAACAGTTTGTAGCAGTAGTAACTGGCTCACAAGAACCTACTAACCCAATCGAACGTGCTTGGGTAAAATACTTAAAGCTAACGACCTGTAAAACTAAGTTTCATACTTTATTTGGCCGCTCAAAAATGTCAGGGCCGGCACCGATTAGCCAAGAGTATTATTCAGAAGCGGATAATCTGTAAGTACTTAAGTTATTTGCTTTTTTGCGTTTTAACAGTTACAACTTGTATAAGCAAATATTTTTGCAAAATATAAACAGGGTTGTTCCGTGACGCGAAAAATACTAATAGTTGAAGATACACCTGCAATGGCGCGAGTGCAAAAGCACATCGCGCTTAAAGCCGGTTATGAAGTCGATATAGCAGAGTCATTAGCACAAACAAAAGAGCTTATAAGTAAAAATAGCTACTTTTGCGCTGTAGTTGACTTTATATTACCTGATGCCCCATCAGGTGAAGCAGTACCCTGCACTGTTAATGCTGATATTCCAACGATTGTAATGACGGGCAATATTGATAAAAAAACTCGCGACACCGTAGAAAAATACCCAATCATCGATTACATCATTAAAGAAAACAAACAAGCTTACCAATACCTAGAAAAACAATTACACCGCTTACCTCGCAATGAAAATGTAAAAGTACTCGTTGTTGATGATTCTAAATCGACTCGACGATACATTTGCAGCTTGTTAGTTCGTCACAAATATCAAATTATTGAAGCACAAGACGGACAAGAAGCATTAAAGATGCTCGAAAGTTCACCCGACATTTCAGTCATCATTACTGATAACGAAATGCCAAACATGAATGGTGATGAGTTATGTAGCGAAATTCGCCGCTTATATAGCAATGACGAAAAAGCCATTATTGGTATTTCGGGCTCTGACTCTGTAGGGCTTTCTAGTTTATTTTTAAAAAATGGCGCAAACGATTATTTACATAAACCTTTTAATAGTGAAGAGTTTTACTGCAGGCTTAGCCAAAACGTCGATATGCTAGAACAAATAGCCACAATTAAACGCCAAGCCAACACCGATTACCTAACTAATCTACCTAATCGTCGTTACTTTTTTGAAGAAACAAACAAATCACTCAAAAAGATTAAAAATAAGCAAGGTTCAGGAGCGCTAGCCATGCTTGATATTGACCATTTTAAAATAATTAATGACACTCACGGGCATGATGTAGGCGACGAAGTATTAAAAGGGCTCTCCATTTGCTTTAGCAAATATTTTAAAAAGTATTTAGTGGCCCGCTTAGGTGGCGAAGAGTTTGCCGTTTACTTTGCAAATGCGGATAAACAAGAAGCGCTAAAAAGACTTGAAGGTTTTAGGTACTTTATAGAGGCGAACAGCCAAGAGTTTAGTAAAGAAAAAATCAAATTTACTATATCTATTGGTTTTGCAGATGGACCTGTTTATCAAATTGATGAATTATTAAAACAGGCCGATTTAAAGCTTTACGACGCTAAAGAATCTGGTCGTAATAAAGTAGTTAGCTAACAGCTCTATTAGGTTAATTATACTTCAGCGGCTGTAATAGCCGCTTTTTTACGTTTGCGTGATTGATTGTAAGAATCCCAACTAAAAATAGCTAGCGCACTCCAAATACATGCAAACGTTACTAATCTCTCAGCGTCAAACACTTCACCGTAAAACACCACTGCCAATATAAACATTAGGCTTGGCCCAATATACTGAAAAAAGCCTAATGTAGTGTATTGCAAACGCTTAGCGGCGCCGGTAAAACACAGCAATGGTAATGTAGTTACAATACCTGCACTAATCAGTAATGCATTAGTATGCCAATCGTTAGCTGGCAGGCTTGATGTTGCTGTAGGCACCATTAACCACCAATAAATGAGTGCAACAGGCAGTAATATAAGTGCTTCGAGTAAAATGCCAGGCAAGGCTTCAACGGGTAGTTTTTTACGTAACAAACCATAAAGCGCAAACGATATAGCAAGTGAAAAGGCAACTACCGGAAACGAGCCAAAACTAATTAGCTGCAGCACAACACCGGTAAAGGCCAGTGCCACTGCTACACCTTGAAACTTACGCAAGCGTTCACCTAAAAAGAGCATACCCAGTAATACATTTAAAAGAGGGTTTATGTAATAGCCCAAACTCGCATCAAGCATATGGTTATTATTTATAGCCCATATAAATAAACCCCAGTTAAACCCTAGTAATGTTGAGGTAATAACAAGCATAAGCAAAAGCTTAGGCTGAACAATAATGCGTTTAACTTTATCCCAATACTTTAAAACACTTACTACTAGTACTAAAAATACAACCGACCAAACAACCCGATGCATTAAAATTTCAAAGGCAGAAACATGCTGAATTAACTTAAAATATATTGGCGCAAGGCCCCACATAAAAAAAGCAAGACAAGCAAAAATAGCACCTTTACGCTGCTCAGTATCAATCGACATAATAAACACTTAGTGATTTAAAAGGCCGCTAGTTTACTTCCCATACACGTTTTATCCAACTAAATACGTGCCTGTCCCAAAAGCAATTTGAACTGATTGCTCATTATGTAATTCCATTCGACAAACACACACTTTATTACCTGAGCGAATAAGTGTGGCACTCGCTGTAAAGCTCTCTCCTTTACCAGGGCGCAAATAATCAGTGCGCAAGTCGATAGTCCCAAGCGTGGCTAATTTTGTTTGCACACTTCCTATATCTAAATCGGTGAGCTTATCAATCACGCTTGCTGCCGCGAGCATACCGCCTACATTATCAAGTACGGCTGAAATAACACCACCGTGCAGTATTTTTTGCGCAGGGTTACCAATGAGTACATCCTGCCACGGAAACGTAATTTTGGCCTGTTCAGGGCTCAACGACTCAACCGATATTTGTAAAAACTGGTTAAACGGCATGCCATTTACAAATAATGCACCCACTTGTTCAATTAACATTTCTTTATTCATTATTATTCTCTATGTTTAAACTGGTACGATGAGTAAAGCATAACTTAAGCAAAACTACGAGGTTCTAGTTAAATCATTTACTTAGCAACCTAACTTTAAGAAAGCAGATCTATCTTAATAAGCGGTTTCAACACTACCAGAGTTTAATTTACTTACAATAGAGTTGAGGTTAATACCAATTAGCTTAATTAAGCGATCTATCTGGAGGTAAGAAAATAGTGTCTATAACAAGGCAAAAAACTCGTTATTTAGTTGTTCTATATCAGAAATTTTTAACGCAGCTAGCGTCAGATTTGATCCCTCAAATTGATTAAGTAGTATTGCGGATTGGTATAAGTAACTCAGCTAAAGACATCTCACTAAAAAACCACTAAAATACCCGCCAATGAATACATCAACACCACCTTCTAGCACCCTTGTGCGTAAACCCGAAACTGTCCTCAAACAAGTGTTTGGCTACAGTGAATTTCGCGACGGCCAAAAAACAGTTATTGATGCTGCTATTAACGGCCAAGACTCGCTTGTATTGCTCCCTACTGGCGGCGGAAAATCGGTTTGCTATCAAATACCCGCTTTAGTGCTTGAAGGCGTCACTATTGTTATATCTCCACTTATTTCGCTAATGCAAGATCAGGTAACGCAACTGCAAGCTCTTGGGGTAAAAGCCGCTTACGTAAATAACAGCTTAGCGCGAGAAGAGCAGCAATTGGTGTATCAACAGCTTCATCAGGGGCAAATTAAGCTTTTATATGTGGCACCTGAAAAAGTATTACAACGCGAATTTTTAGAGCGTTTATCGCATTTAAATGTAAGCTTATTTGCCATTGACGAAGCGCATTGTGTGTCGCATTGGGGTCACGATTTTAGGCCTCATTACTTTCGCTTAAACGAATTAAAGCAACGTTTTGCACATGTCCCAATGATGGCGCTCACTGCAACTGCCGATAAAGCCACACGGTTTGATATAGTTGAGCAACTAAAATTACAACAGCCTTATATTCATACTGGCAGCTTTGATCGCCCCAATATTCGCTACACCATAGAAGAAAAATTTAAACCTATGGTGCAACTACTTCGCTACTTAAAAGAGCAAAAAAGCCAGAGCGGTATTATTTATTGCACCAGCCGAAAACGCGTAGACGACATTGCTGAAAAAATTGCAGATGCAGGGCTAAACGCTGCCGCTTACCATGCAGGTATGAGTAACGAGCAACGACAATTTGTACAAACTGGTTTTGCCCGTGACGATATACAAATAGTGGTCGCAACCGTTGCCTTTGGTATGGGGATTAATAAACCCAATGTGCGCTTTGTATTGCATTACGATATTCCAAAAAGTATCGAGTCGTACTATCAAGAAACAGGGCGTGCTGGGCGAGATGGACTTGCCGCAGAAGCCATAATGTATTTTGATCCAGCTGATATTGGTCGCGTTAGGCGCTTTTTTGAAGACATAGACGACGAACAACGCCGCCGCGTAGAAGAACAACGCTTTAATGCGATGGCAAGCTTTGCAGAAGCACAAACGTGTCGCCGCCAAATACTACTTAATTACTTTAGTGAATATCAGCGCGAGCCTTGCGGCAACTGCGATATTTGCTTAAATCCGCCAAAAAGCTTTGATGGTACCTTAGTCGCCCAACAAGCACTTTCGTGTGTATATAGAGCTGACCAACGCTTTGGCCTTGGTTACATTGTTGAATTACTACGTGGTGCAAACACTAGTCGCATACGCGATAACAATCATCATGAACTAAGCACTTACGGCATAGGTAAAGATAAAAGCAGTGAGTTTTGGCTCAGTATTTTACGCCAGCTTATTCATCAAGGCTTACTTAGCCAAGATATAACGCAAGGCGCGTCACTTAGATTAACAGAAGCCGCGCGTGCAATTTTAAAAAGTGAGTACGCACTACAATTAGCCGAGCCACGCCTGCAAGCCAAACACGTTTATCAAGATAAGTTAGCGCAATTTAATTACGACAAAAAATTGTTTGCTCGCCTGCGCGCACTTCGTAAAGAGCTTGCCGATGCCGACGATGTACCACCTTATGTGGTATTTAATGATAAAACGCTAGCCGAAATGGCGCAGCTTATGCCAACAAACGACAGCGAATTTTTAAAAGTGTCGGGTGTGGGTTTTACTAAGTTAAATAAATACGGCGGCGAGTTTTTAACTGCAATTCGCAATTACCTAGCTACAAATTAAGAATGTTATGACCCAAATAGAATATGACCACGCCCATAAATACATTTTAATTACGCCAGTCGAGCCTCCACACGATGAAGACTTTGAACTGTGGAGCACACTCTTTTTACACTCAGACGATGTAACACTCAATGAGTATTCTGCAGGCGCCGATCGCCATCAAGTTCGCTTTACCTATAATCAGCAGACCTTTAATTTAAACTATGAGCATTACAGCCAAAGTATTTGGATTAATGCCGAAGGCCATGAAGCTGAGCACTTATTAGCCGCTTTAGCATTTTATTTAAGTTAGCTTTTAATATCCCGCCCACAGGCGGTTCTAAACCAGGTTGGTTATTAACATAAGTGAATATGAGTAACAATTAATTAGTTTCAAAATCCATACCTTTTACTTACATTATAATAACAATGATGTAAGCTGATATTACGATAGTCATTTGCTACGTAGCAGTAAAGAGGTTTAATGGTGAACAAGAAATGGATAGCACAATGTTGTATTAGCTTAACGGTTTTAAGCTTTTATGTGCCTAATGCATTCGCACAACAATCTTCAACGAAAACTGATAACTGCCTTGTAGAACAGACAGATTTAAGCACAAATAAAAACTTACGCCGAGAAGTTCAAGACAAAACAACCCTCACGCACAGTAATAGTAACGCTAAAATAGCCTCAATAAAGCTCAAGCAACTTAATGTATTTAATACTGAGCTTGAAGAGGAAAATAATGCCCTATTCCGATTTGCTAACCGCGCTCATATTCAAACAGAGCCCGATGTCATTAATAACCTTTTATTATTCTCCCCTGGTGACAAGTACGATGCTAAAAAGCTTGCAGAGTCCGAGCGCCTACTTCGTAAAGAAAGCTACTTATATGATGCACAAATTAGTGCAATCGAAAACTGCGACGGTGACGTTAATGTAGAAGTGGTTACCCGTGATTTGTGGACACTTTTACCTGAAGTAAACTTTAGCCGTAGCGGCGGAGAAAATAAATCGAGTATAGGTTTTAGAGAATCAAACCTGCTTGGTTGGGGGAAGCGCCTTTCTTTGTCACGCACGACCGACAGCGATCGTAGCGGTTATTTATTTGTTTACGACGATCCTAATATTTTATCTACTCGCTACCGCGGCCGTTTAGAGTACGCTGATAACAGCGATGGCAAGCGCCATTTACTTGAGCTAATCTATCCATTTTACGCGATAGACACCCCTTTTAGTTACGGTATTTTAAGCTATTCTGAGCAGCGCGAAGAGTCACTATATAAACGCGGCGAAGAGTTTAGCGAATTTGATCAAACTACTGATTTAAACCGTGCATTTATAGGACACTCTAAAGCGCTTAATAATAATTGGACCCAACGCTTAACCTTAGGTTATACCGACGAGCAGCATACCTTTGAAGCTATAGACACTACATTTGCACCACTTGCCGATGACAGAAGTTTAAGTTATCCCTTTATAAGCGGCCATTGGTTTGAAGATAACTACATAAAAGTACGCAATTTTGACAGTATATCTCGCACTGAGGATTTAAACTTAGGTTGGAATATTAAAAGCTTAATTGGCTATTCAGACGAATCATTAAGTAATGACGACAGCCGCGCGGTGTATTCTTTTAACTTTAAAAAAGCCCACTTTACTAACGATAATACCTTATGGCGTTTTAGTGCTGATATTGATGGCTATTGGAATAAAGAACAGAAAAAACTCGAAAACTTTATGGCCACCAGCCAAGTACAATATTATTTAAATACCAGTGAAGACCAATCTTGGTATGTTAAAGCCCGGGTGCAATACGCCAAAAACCTTACTGCTGATCAACAACTTACTTTAGGCGGCGAAACAGGCCTGCGTGGTTACCCTATGGATTATCAACATGGCGACCGCAGCTTTTTAGTTAATCTAGAAAAGCGCTATTACTGGGAGTACGATTTACTACAACTATTTAAAGTGGGTGGCGCCGCTTTTGTAGATGTGGGCAGAGCATGGTTTAACGATAAAGATAATGGCGAAAACGCACATGTATTAAAAAATATAGGCGTGGGTCTTCGTTTAGCACCAAGTCGTGCAAACTCAGGAACCATGATCCACATTGATATTGCAGCCCCAGTTGATAGCTACGATGACGTAGACTCAGTACAGTGGTTAGTGAGCGTTAAAAACACTTTTTAAATAATACAAACGCGTTAAACTAATACCAATTGAATTAAATTAAATTGGTATTAAAGTTCAGGGCCTAATGTGGAAATAATAGAAGTTTTAGAATTGTTTGCATCACAATATAAGTTAATTGTCACTATAATCGCTATTTTGGTTTTCCCTCTGCTATTAAAAATAACCAAAAAATTACTCGAAAAAGCAATTAAGGGGAAAGTTGATTTACACCGAAAATACCGTGCAGAGCTCTTACTAAAAATTATACTCGCCTTTGTCGTGCTGTGTTTGGTTTTAGTATTTTGGGGTATAGAGCTGCGTGGTTTATTGGTTTTAGGCTCTTCTTTATTTGCCATGTTAGGGGTAGCACTTTTTGCCGCTTGGTCATTATTGAGTAACCTCACCGCATTTTTACTAATGTTTATTCAAAACGATTGCCGTGTTGGCTATTGGGTACGAATTATTGATGGTGCGAATCATATTGAAGGGCGCATTGTTGAAATGGGCTTAATGAATGTAGTACTTGAGCATATTGATGGGCACCGTGTAATTTACCCTAATAATTTATTTGTGACACGCCCTGTCATGGTTTTAAATAAAGAACCAAAGCCAACAAAAGCTCCCGTTATAAAGCGTATTATTGGCCCTAAAAAACATAGTTAAAAAAGTAATAGTCACAAAAAAGCCGCAGTAAGTAATTAACTTCTGCGGCTTTTTAATGCTTTAACTAACCAAAATTAAGACTAGGGCGTGTTGATCTTTGATGGTTGAATTTGCAGCAGTATGTTTGGTTTTTAGGCAAGGCAGAGCCTATGAAGTGTGGTTACTCCCCATAAATAGGCGATAACGCAGCATAAATGCCAAACATGCGCTGCCCTTCGGGTTCTGCCTAGGGGCGATAAACTCTTTGTTACTCGGTTTTTACTTAGCCCACTAGGTTACAAACCTCGCGCCGCGATTTAATCGCCCCTAGATTGAACAAATTTCAATCCGCAAAGTTAAACACGCCCTAGCTATTAGTTATTTAGTTCTGCTGTTTTAAGCTCGTCATCTAAATCGTTTATCTCGTCAATAAAGTTCTCTAGTTGCTGCTCTACTAAACTATTGTCATTTGCAAAGTAAGCAAGGTGGAATACCGCATCACCTTCATTTACCAATGGCATAGTTTGCTGACCAATAACAATACCGCCTTTAGGCGCTAAAAGCTCAAGCTCAGAGTCACCTAGTGGGCTACTAATATAAGCAAGTACTTGCCCTTTAGTTACATGCTCACCTAGTGATACTTGTGCACGCACAATGCCATCAACTTCAGCACGTATCCAACTAGTTGAACCTGCAATGATAGGATCTGGTAACTTTTTAGGGCGCTTGCCACGGATCATTTTTAAATGACGCATAACATAATCAACACCCTGTACACCGGCCGCAATTGCGATTGGATCAAAACGCAGTGCTTCACCAGCTTCATAGGTTATAACCGGTATACCTAGGTTTGCAGCTTCACTTCGTAATGAGCCATTACGCAATGATGCATCTATAACCGCTGGCGTGCCAAATGCTTTAGCCATTTCAGCGGTTGCTTCATCAGCTAAGTTAGCGCGAATTTGCGGTAAGTTAGTTCGATGAATAGCGCCAGTATGTAAATCAATAATGTGGGTACAATGTATTGCCACTTGATTAAAAAACATATAAGCCATACGCCCAGCAAGTGAGCCACGCTCAGAACCTGGAAAGCTACGATTCATATCGCGCCTGTCTGGTAAGTAACGCGATTTATGAATAAAGCCAAATACATTCACAATAGGCACAGCGATTATTGTACCGCGCAGTTGGCTTGGGTCTATTTTAGCAATTAACTGACGCACAACTTCTACGCCATTTAGCTCATCACCATGAATAGCCGCACACACCATAAGCACAGGACCTTCCATTACACCGTTAACCACTTCAATAGGAATATTAAGTGGTGAATGGGTATAAAGTTTAGCTGCCTCTAAGGCAAGTGTTTTACGCTCGCCTACGCCTACACTCTCTCCTAATAAGGAAAAAGGACGGTTAATTTTAACCTTTGCCACGTGTTGCTGTTCCTTTACTTGAAGCATTTTTTTCGATGAAATCAATCACCATGCCTGCAATGTCTTTACCTGTTGCTATTTCAATGCCCTCTAAACCTGGTGATGAGTTTACTTCCATCACAAGTGGTCCACGAGATGAGCGAAGTAAATCAACTCCCGCTACGTTCAAGCCCATTGATTTAGCCGCCGCTACTGCCGTTTTACGTTCTTCTGGAGTAATACGAACTAATGTAGCACTACCGCCACGGTGAAGATTAGAGCGGAACTCACCTTCTTGCGCTTGGCGCTTCATAGCTGCTATTACTTTATCGCCTAATACGAAACAACGTATATCGGCACCACCCGCTTCTTTAATGTATTCCTGAACCATAATATTAGCTTTTAAGCCCATAAATGCTTCAATAACGCTTTCTGCCGCTTTGCGTGTTTCAGCAAGTACAACACCAATGCCTTGTGTGCCTTCAAGTAATTTAATTACAACAGGTGCACCGCCTACCATTTCTAGTAAGTCTTTTACATCATCTGGTTTGCTAGCAAAACCTGTTACTGGCATACCAACGCCTTTGCGCGAAAGTAACTGAAGTGAGCGTAATTTATCGCGCGAACGAGAAATAGCGACTGATTCATTTACAGGGTAAACACCCATCATTTCAAACTGACGAAGTACCGAACAGCCATAAAATGTAACCGATGCACCAATACGCGGGACGATTGCGTCAAATTCTTTTAAGTTTTCACCGCGATAGTGAATTTCTGGTTGCTCAGAGTTTATATTCATATAACAGCGCAATGCATCAATCACTTTAACTTCGTGACCGCGTGCCTCTGCCGCCTCAATTAAGCGACGTGTTGAATATAATTTTCTGTTGCGAGATAAAATACCGATTTTCATAGTTAAACCTTACGACCTAATAGTTGAGATAAAGCCGGGTCAACGACTATACGATTTTCCATGGCTGTACGCCCTAATAACATTCTAAACTTCATTGTTGCACGGCTTGTTAAAGTAAGCTCGATAGGCCAGCTGTGCTCGCCTGCATGCAATGTAGTTTCTATAAAGTAACGTAGTTCTTTTTGCCCACTTGAGCTGGTTACGTACTTCATTTTTTTAACTTTTGCATTGCAAGTGACTTGCGTTTGCTCATCATCTTGCAGTGGCTGGGCCGTAAATTTAACCCATTTTTCTGAGTCAACTTCGTATTCTTCAATGTTAATTGCATGAATACATGAAGTGCGAGCGCCAGTATCAATTTTTGCTTTTATCTCGTTAATACCAAGCCCAGGTAAACTTAACCACTCACGCCAACCAACTGTGATCTTTGCTGTCATAAATGTGCCCTTAATAAAAAAGTGACTTATACGCTACAGGTAAAAAAACACCAACGAAATAAATTTATCTAGTCGATTAGTAAATTAAATTGATCTTTTTAAACAACTGGTCACACAATGCACGCCTTGCTGAATAGTACTTTATGCCACTTTACTCAGCCCAAAGGCTCTGCATATATTTTGCTATTTAAGCTTAACTTATTAAAAATAAAGGTAAGTTTAAAATACTTAAGTAGATACACTATAGTTAACGGTATTAAAAATACACTATTATGAGAAATAATTATGATTAATGGTTTACTACATGCACTTGTACTTGATGGACAAGGCGGCGCTCGCCCTATTGAAAGCACTAATGAGCTAAATAGCTGGCAACCAAGCCACGGAAAACTTTGGGTGCACATGGACTATAGCCAAAGCGAGGCTGTTGAATGGCTCAAGGCACAACCTCATTTAAACGACTACGAATTAGAGTCCTTAATTGCTGATGAAACACGCCCGCGTATTACATCAACGACTAACGGACATATGTTATTTTTACGTGGTGTAAATTTAAATCCAGCACAAAGCCCTGAAGACATGGTTTCAATTCGTTTATTTATTAGCGAAGACATTCTTATTACTACCCGCAAACGTCGTTTATTATCGGTGCAAGATACGCTCACCTGTTTAAATGAAAATAAAGGCCCATGCAATATTTCTGAGCTAGTATGCTCTATTACACAAAAACTAACTTCTCGCATGCAAAGCGTTATTGACTCACTAGATGAAACACTCGACGAGTTTGAAGAAGAAATAGATGAACCAAGTAAAAAGTTTGATAACCAAGGTTTATCACAGTTGCGCCGTCAAACAATTGCCTTAAAGCGTTATTTAAAACCGCAAAAAGAAGCCCTTAGCTCAATGGTAAATAATCACTACCCGTGGCTGTTAGATGACGATAAAGCAAAATTAAACGAAACAACAAACTTACTTATTCGTTATTTAGAGGAGCTTGATAGCTCTATTGAACGTGCGCAAATCATTCAGCAAACAATCACTAACCAAGTGTCTGAGCAATTAAATCAGCGTATGTATGTAATGTCGGTTGTAGCTGCATTGTTTTTACCTTTAGGCTTTTTAACCGGCCTGTTAGGCGTAAACGTAGGAGGTATTCCGGGTACCGAGAGCCCCTATGCGTTTAGTGCGTTTGTTATATTTTTGATTGTACTTACTGGCGGTATTGGTGTGTATTTTAAAAATAAAAAATGGTTATAAATTAAGTTTATACATTTAAAAAGCATTAAAAAAGCCACTCAGTTTTAAACTGAGTGGCTTTCTAAACTACTAAATAATTAGTTAGTTTTACGCGTATAACTAACGTCAGTCATTGTTACTTTAGCTTTTGTAATTCCTAAATCTTTAAAGCACTCTTTAAATGAATCTGAGTTTCCTGACTCGCCACACTCATCTAGTGTATATGGGTCTTGTGATTGTAAATAATTACCAAACTTAAAGTAAGATTCTGAATCATCTTCTACCGGAATACCAAAGGTAGTACCTAATGCAGTCACATCTACATCACCGTAATTATTAACTACTTTTAGATTGAATGAACCACCACTTCTGATAGTACCTAGTGCATGTTTTTCTTCTTTACCACTGGTGTTACGCAGGCGAACATAAACGTCAAAAATCCCGTTACCTGCTACGCTATCATCAAAACCTGATTCATCAGTATCTGAAACATATACTTTTGAAATCGTACCCGTATCGCTAGCGTGGTGCTGAGAAATAATCGTTTTACCACCATCTGACATTTCAACTTTTACAGTTGCCTCAAAAACCTCATAGGTTTCAGTCATTGCAACACGTGCACTTTCTTTTACTTTATATTCATGACGCCAGCCATTCCCGTTTGGAGTGATATGACGCGCTTCTAGAGGAACAAACTCTAAAGTGTCGCTATTTACTAATGGATGAGGATCGTTACCTTCAAGGTCAAAAATACTACTGTTGGTGATGTTGCTTGCTATACCTGAGCCACTACCAGTGTCGCCACCGCCAGTATCACCACCACCTGTGTCTCCGCCGCCAGAAGAACTCCCCTTAGTTAACGAAAAGTCATCAAAACGAACATCGCTTGAGCTCTTATCATGCTTAGCAAATACTTGTAGCGTACCTGTATTAGCTGTGGTGAAAGTTTTAGATACTTTTGTCCACGAAGAAACGTTAAATTTCTCACTTTTAAACAAACCATTAAGATCGTTAATGCCGATTTGTCCCTTGCCAAGTACGTACGCACTTAACGTGTACTGAGTATTGCGATCTACATCTACATTCTGGTAAACACGCCCTGGGCTACCTTGAATTTTTAATGATTTAGAGCCCTTGTAAGCACTACCTGAAATAGCCGCTGGTTCTGTTTCATTCCAGTTATTCCAACCATCTTCAAATCCAGCATTATTAACAGTTGCCGCTTGTACAAAACTTGAGCTAGCAGTCATTGCTGCAAGCATAAATAGGGATTTTTGGTTAATCATTATCTTTATTTCTCCAAACCTGTACATGAAAAAATCTTACTACATGGCTATAAATGAGTATTTCACTTGAGCCTAGATCACCGCCTGCAAACAGGTTTTAACTTGTGTTTTTATGTGTAATTGGTAATAAGTTAAATGTAAAAAAAACCGCTCCTGGTTTACAAGTAAAGATTACCAATGATTATTGCCAGCTGGGCTGAGACACAAGTTATATTGCTTGTAATAAATTTGCAACAATTTATTTAATAGGTAATAAGTATTGATTTCATTTAGATTCATCAAATCAACATAGAATAAAAACAAATCAAAACAGAGACTTAAAATAAATCACCGTCAAAAAACAACAAAACCCAGATAAGGAACAAAATATAAAATAATGAAAAAGCATTAAACAAAACTTTAATTGGTAATTTATTAAAAATTCAAAAATCGCATTTCCTGTAATAACAAAATTGGTTTTCATTTTATTTTATGCAGTAAAGCTTACGTTCAGTTTAATTAACTAGAACACCACTGGTTAACCAATTAATTTAGACTGTTTATATAAAATAAAATTTAATAATGGCAGAACGAAATGCATTTGAAATAAGAATTTAAAGATGAAAGTATTATTATATTAGTGAAGGGTAGCTTAGAAAAATTAAGAGGTGTTTGAGCTCAATGAAGGTGGATATTTTATTTTCTATAGATAATTTATTAATAATATTTATACAAAACATACCAATAAGTTTTAAATAAATTATTGAAAACACCTAGAAGGTTGATTCAATTTAGTTCGAATTAAAAGTTTTAGCAGAACTCGGCATGTTGTCCTTTGCGGATTGAAATTAGTTTAATCTAGGGGCGGTTAAATCGCGGCGCGGGGTTTGTAATCAAGCTGGATCGGTAACTACTCCTGCGTTACGCTACTGGCTTACTTCCATGTGAAAATAAGTAAAAACCGAGCAAAGCTTCCGCGTCCTGTTCACGCCCCTTACCACATCCATTTAGGCAACAAAAAGTTAATCGTCCCTAGAAAAAACCGAGGGGAAGCGCATGTTTGGTAGCACGCTTTTACAGGCATTAAAAAAGACGAACACTTTGCAATGATCGCCTTTTTTATAACAGTCAGCTAATTACTCTTGAAAGTAAGTACCCCAACCATCGTACTCAACTTCGCACTCAACGGCTAGTTGCGCTAGCTTATCAACGTCTTCCATAATAACGTCTACGTCTAGCTCAGCTTCAACTACAATGTCAAAGCTCCAAATTTTGTTACCGTCTTCAAGCTCAAGCTCTGCTGGTTCTTCAACATCGTAACCCAATTTAAAAGCAGCAAGTGCAGCTTGCTCTAACTTAGGAAAGTCTTCACACACAAAGTGGTGCTCTACTTCATAAAGTATTTCAGGGTCTGACCCATCTTCAAGTAGTGAACTTACGATGTCTTCACTTATTTCACGCCAGTTTTCCATTATTTTTCTCTCACTTGAGCATCTAATTCAGTTATTTTAGCAGCCATAATGCTATGCACGCTTTTAGCATGCTCACGCGCGCTAATTTCTTTATCAAGCGGTATAGGCGCTAACATTTCGATGTGAATTGTACCATTATCCCAACGATTTAGCTTAATGGTTTTATGTGTTGTATTCATACATACCGGAATTATGGGTACATCTGCGCTCATTGCGGTGTGAAATGCGCCTGTTTTAAATGGTAGCAACCCTCTTCCATAGCTTCGTGTGCCTTCTGGAAACATCCATACAGATAAGCCATTATTTTTAATTTTTTCGGCTGCTTTTGAGATAGTTCCTGCCGCTTTAGAGCGATTCGATCTGTCTATTAATATATTACCCGACAACCAATAAAGCTGACCAAAAAATGGGATCCACTTTAAGCTCTTTTTACCCAAACTTACGCAGTTTTTTGGCACCATTGCTGGCACTGTAAATAAGTCGTAGCTATTTTGATGATTAGCAACATAAACTGCAGGACCTGGATCAACGGCATCTTTATGACGTGTTAGAACTAGCTTAACGCCAACCATTTTAGCCATTGAGCCAAACCAACCCGCTATAATATGTACATTATTAGGGTGAAATGGTCTTACAATCGAAAGTAATAAACCAAAAATACAACTGAATAATATAAACAGCAGCATAATAAAAACGCGTATAACAGCTAGCAAATGGGCTTCTCCAAAAATGAATTATAATTATTATAGCGTTATTTTGTGACACAAACGAGTCAATAGCGCACAAGTGTACGCTGAAATATTTAAGCTCTTTATTTTAAAACAAAAACGGCCTGCAAATGCAGACCGTTTTTATTTATACAAAAAAGTAATTGGCTACTCTTCGCTAATAACGTCTATTGGTTCATCATCTTGAGGTGTTAGCTCAACAACGGCTTCGTCAACACGCTGTAAGCCACGCGGTAGTTTATTACCCCTACGTCCTCGCTCACCATGATAATGCTCTAAATCACTTGGTTTAAGTGTTAGTTTACGCTTACCAGCATGAAGCGTAACACTGCTACCTAGTGGTACAACAGCAAGCACTTTTACAAACTCTTCACGGGCTTGTACTTTAGCACCTGGTATAGAGATGATTTTATTACCTTTACCCTTACCTAATTTTGGTAAGTCTCGCAGCGGGAATAAAAGCATTCGACCTTCGTTAGAAATAGCCATACAGTAATCGCTAGCAACATCGTTCACTCTAATAGGAGAAAGTAATATTCCACCTTTAGGGACACTTACGAGCGCTTTACCGTTTTTATTTTTACTAACTAAGTCTTTAAAGTCGGTAATAAAGCCGTAACCGGCATCTGACGCCATAAGCAATACTTGCTCGTCTTCACTCATTACCACGTGCTCAAAATTAGCGCCTGGTGTTAAGTTAAAACGACCTGTCATTGGCTCGCCTTGGCTACGCGCCGAAGGTAGACTGTGCGCATCAGTTGCAAACGCCCGCCCTGCTGAATCTAAAAATACCGCAGGTTGATTACTCTTACCACGAGCAGAGGCTCTAAAGCCGTCACCTGAGCGATAATTTAAGCCTTGTACATCTAAGTCATGACCTTTACCAACGCGTGCCCAACCTTTGTCTGATAGCACAACAGTAACTGACTCTGACGGAATTAAATCTTTTTCGTTAAGTGCTTTCGCTTCTGAGCGCTCAATCACTGGTGAGCGACGATCGTCACCGTACATTTCAGCGGCTTCTTGAATTTCTTTTTTAAGCAGTGTCGACATACGACGTTCTGAGCCCAAAATTTGCGCTAATTTATCACGCTCTTTAGCCAGTTCGTCTTGCTCACCACGAATTTTAAACTCTTCAAGTTTTGCTAAATGACGAAGTTTTAATTCTAGAATTGCTTCTGCCTGCGTATCAGTTAAATCAAAGCGCTCCATTAATACAGGCTTTGGTTTATCTTCGCTGCGAATGATTTCAATCACTTCATCAATATTTAAAAAGGCGGCTAACAAACCCTCTAAAATATGTAGACGTGCTAATACTTTATCTAAACGATACTGCAAACGACGACGCACTGTTTCGCGTCTAAATATTAGCCACTCACTTAAAATACAGCGTAAGTCTTTAACTTGCGGGCGGCCATCTAGGCCTAGCATGTTTAAGTTTACTCGGTAATTTTTTTCAAGATCGGTGGTTGCAAATAAGTGCGCCATTAATGGCTCAGCTTTAATGCGGTTTGAGCGCGGAATAATTACAATGCGTGTTGGATTTTCGTGATCTGACTCGTCACGTAAATCGGCAATCATTGGTAATTTTTTAGCGTTCATTTGCGCTGCAATTTGCTCAAGTACTTTACCACCAGAACATTGATGCGGCAGCGCTGTAATAACAATATCGCCATGCTCTTCGGTATAAACCGCACGCATTTTGATAGACCCACGACCGGTTTTATATATTTTATGAATATCGGCTTTTGGGGTAATTATTTCAGCATCTGTTGGGTAATCTGGTGCATGTACAAGCTCAAGTAATTCTTCAAGCTCTGTTTTTGGTTTATCAAGTAATAAACAACATGCACTAGCCACTTCACGTACGTTATGTGGCGGAATATCGGTTGCCATACCTACGGCAATACCCGTTATACCGTTTAGTAAAATATGCGGTAAACGAGAAGGCAGTACAACAGGTTCGTCCATCGTGCCATCAAAGTTTGGTGTCCAATCTACGGTGCCTTGGCCAAGCTCTTTTAATAGTACTTCTGAAAACTTAGATAAACGCGCTTCGGTATAACGCATTGCTGCAAACGATTTAGGGTCATCTGCCGCGCCCCAGTTTCCTTGTCCATCCACCAAAGGGTAGCGGTAAGAAAACGGCTGCGCCATTAATACCATCGCTTCGTAACATGCACTGTCGCCGTGTGGATGGTACTTACCAAGCACGTCACCCACTGTACGGGCTGATTTTTTGTACTTAGCGTTAGCCGACAAACCCAGCTCGCTCATCGCATAAATAATACGACGCTGTACTGGTTTTAAACCATCACCTACATGCGGTAAGGCGCGGTCCATGATCACGTACATGGAATAATTTAAATAGGCGTCTTCGGTAAAACGCCCCATTGTTTGTTGCTCAATTCCTTGCATTAGCAAGGTATCTGTATCACTCATTAAAGCTTACCTAGTTTTTCTTATAGCTTACACGGTAGATTACATTGGCGTAATCATCGCTTACTAACAGACTGCCGTCACCTAATTCTGCAAATGCAACAGGGCGTCCAAATGTTGTTTCGTCTTTCATAAAGCCAGTAATAAATGGCGTATATTTAGTTACGCGACCTACTTCAATTGTTGCTAGCCCTACTTTATAACCTGACTTTTTAGAACGGTTCCATGAGCCATGTTCAGCAACAAATAATTGTTGCTTATAGCTTGCTGGAAATTGCTTACCGTTATAAAAATGAATACCCAGTGGCGCTACATGCGCAGCAAGTGCAAGAGCTGGCGACGTGTAATCGGCAATATTTTTACCTTCCCCAAACTCAGGGTCAATAATTGCGCCGGCATGAACATACGGAAAACCAAAATGCTCACCTTCTTGCGTTGCACGGTTTAACTCATCAGGCGGAATATCATCGCCCATCATGTCGCGACCGTTATCACTAAACCATAAAGCTTGAGTAGCTGGATGAAAATCAAAACCGACGGTGTTTCTAACGCCCTTGGCTATTGTTTTTATTTGTTTTGTTTCTACATTAAGCGCAAAAATACGGCCAAAACGTTCATCCTCAGCACAAATATTACACGGTACACCCACCGGAATGATTAGCTCGCCCGTTGGTGCAAAACGTAAAAATTTCCAACCATGATGACGCTCGCTCGGTAATGCGTTATAAACCACATCAAATTTTGGATCTTTTAATTGGGTATCAATATTTTTAAAGCGAATAATACGATGTACTTCGCCTACGTATAAATCGCCATCTTTAATTGCTATGCCAGAGGGCATATTTAGGCCTTTAGCCACAACAATTTTTTTATCTGCTACGCCATCACTATTATGATCAATAAGCGCATATACGTTGCCCGCTTTACGAGAGCCAACATACACAATACCTTTTTTTGAAACAGCTATTTGACGTGCATTTTCTACATCATTTGCAAATAAGCTTATTTCAAATCCCGGTGCTACGGTGAGCTTATCGAGTATATTTTTCGCCATTACAGGAGCGGTAGTCAGCCCAAGTAACAGCAAACTTCCTAGTAGTTTTTTCATTCGCCTCTCCTAGTGTTAAGCACAGGTAATTAAACGAGTGCCTTGTTACCATGATCTTCTAACCATTGACGACGATCAGGCGATCGTTTCTTAGCAAGCAGCATATCCATCATTTCCATGGTTTCTACTTCTTCATCAAGCGTAAGCTGCACTAAACGTCGTGTATTTGGATCCATCGTGGTTTCACGCAGTTGTAATGGGTTCATTTCACCCAGACCTTTGAATCGTTGTACGTTTACTTTTCCGCGTTTTTTCTCGGCTTCTATGCGCGCCAAAATAGCGGTTTTTTCTTGCTCATCAAGTGCGTAATAAACTTCTTTACCAATATCGATTCTAAATAATGGCGGCATTGCTACATACACATGCCCTGTTTTTACTAACTCTGGGAAATGGCGAACAAACAATGCACATAATAGTGTTGCGATGTGTAGTCCATCCGAGTCAGCATCGGCCAATATACAAATTTTATTGTAGCGTAATGCCGACATATCGGTTGATTCTGGATCAATACCCAGCGCCACTGAAATATCGTGTACTTCTTGTGATGCTAGTATTTGGCCTGACTCAACTTCCCAGGTATTCAAAATTTTACCACGTAGCGGCATGATAGCCTGAAATTCACGGTCTCTTGCTTGTTTAGCAGAGCCACCAGCAGAATCACCTTCCACTAAAAACAATTCGGTACGGTCGTTATCGGCCGCGCTACAATCGGTAAGTTTACCCGGTAAGGCAGGACCTGCAGTAACACGCTTACGCACTACTTTTTTAGCTGCACGCAAGCGAGTTTGCGCATTTGAAATACATAACTCAGCTAATAACTCTGCGGTATCTGTATGTTCATTTAACCATAAACTAAACGAGTCTTTTACAACCCCCGATACAAACGCAGAACACGAGCGTGATGATAGTTTTTCTTTTGTTTGACCGGCAAATTGAGGGTCTTGCATTTTAACCGACAACACGTAACTACAACGATCCCAAATATCATCAGGAGTCAGTTTCACACCACGTGGGAGTAAGTTTCTAAACTCACAAAATTCACGCATTGCTTCAAGCAAACCTTGGCGTAAACCATTTACATGCGTACCACCTTGCGCGGTAGGAATAAGGTTTACGTAGCTTTCAGCTATTGATTCACCACCTTCTGGTAGCCATACAACAGCCCAGTCAGCGCCTTCAATTGAACTTTTAAATTCGCCAACAAACGGGTCTTGCGGTAATGTTTCAAAACCTTTAATTGCTTCAACTAAATAGTCTTTTAAGCCTGTTTCATAAAACCATTCTTGGGTTTCTTTTGTTTGCTTATTAACAAACTTAATTCGCAGTCCTGGGCACAAAACTGCTTTGGCTTTTAATAAATGATTAAGCTTGGTAATTGAGTAGTTTGGTGAATCAAAGTAGCTAACATCAGCCCAAAAACGAACCGTAGTGCCGGTGTTACGCTTACCCACTGTACCAATTACGTTTAAGTCTTCTACTTTATCGCCGCTTTCAAATGCCATTCTGTATTGTTGAGCGTCGCGTCTTACTGTTACTTCTACACGCGTAGATAACGCATTTACTACCGAAATACCTACACCGTGTAAACCACCCGAAAATTGGTAGTTTTTATTAGAAAACTTACCACCGGCGTGTAATTTAGTGAAGATCAATTCAACCCCAGGGATACCTTCTTCTGGGTGAATATCAATAGGCATACCACGCCCGTCATCACTTACTTCAAGCGAGTTATCTTCGTGGAGTATTACGTCGATACGAGTAGCATGACCAGCCATAGCTTCATCGACACTGTTATCGATAACCTCTTGGCCTAAATGATTGGGACGTGTTGTATCTGTGTACATCCCTGGGCGTCGTTTTACCGGATCTAATCCATTAAGTACTTCAATGGCTTCGGCGTTATAATTTTGATCACTCATAGTTTTTGTCTTTATATCCGCTAAGGCTCTAATACGTTTTACTAGTTTTATTGTTATATGCGCTAAAGCGTTAATATAGTAACTAACCTCAGTTCAGGCTAACTAGTTTTACGTGATTTTAAGAAAATCTACAATACTTGCAAAAGTGCGTTCAAATTCAACGTAGCTATGATCGCCACCAAATTCTATCAATTGCTTGCATTGCGAATAATATTTTACTGCGTGTTGAAAGTTCAACACTTCATCGCCTGTTTGCTGTAATAAGTACAGTAACTCAGGGTATGCTAATTTATCTACAGCGAGTAATTTAAGTGCCTCAATATGACTGTTATTTAAATCGTAATGATAATCTTGATACGGATTATAATTAGGTCCAAGTAACGACTGTAATAAATTATAGGGTGCGACCGCGGGATTAATAACCACTGCAGGAATTTGATAACGCTGCGATAAATACGTGGCAAAAAAACCACCTAACGAGCTACCTAATAAAACGGTATTTGGCGTTAGTAATTGTTCAAGCTCAATTATAGCTTGTAGGGGCTCGTGGTTTAAGTTCGGTACACAATAATCAACGTCATAGTTTGCCATAAGCTCACCAAAGCGCACAGCTTTATATGATTTTTGTGAACTATTAAAGCCATGAATATAAATTACGCGTTTAGCCATACTACTTCCGTTTTTACTTCTACTTTATCTTTTTTACTCTTTATATTTAGCGTTCTGTAAGCTGGCCCCGCATTTTTCTGCTCCCACTGTGAAGTGTGCTTTACAAACTGTATTGAGCTGGCCGGGGTCGCATATATGGGCAGCCCTCTAAAACTTTGTTCGTAATCATTGTGCACATGCCCATGAAAAAGCGCAGATACATTATTACTATTAACTAAGATATTTAAAAGCTGTGGGCCATTTTCTAATAAGTGTTTATCAAGGTAGCCGTTTATTGGCAGCGGATTATGATGACAAAATATAACTTTACTATTATTCGAGTTGACTAAAGCGTCCGTTACTTCATCTAAATGCGTGCCAGTAACCCATCCTGCGGGCGTGGGCCCTTTAGAATTAATAAGAAGTAGCTCAATCCCATTAGCAATAATATGTTTAGCCGAATTTATTTGCCCACCACTTATGCGATTAAGCATTGCTAGTTCATCATGATTACCTGGCACCCAAAATACAGGACAAGTAATGTCACTGGCATTTATAAGTTCACTAAATAATAAGTACGATTCAAAACTATGATCTTGTGTTAAATCGCCACCAAAAATAATGCAGTCTATTGATTGTTTTGCTATGTGTGCCAAGGCTTGTTCAAAATGATCTGCGGTATTTACAGTAAAGTACTCACCGCTTTTGTCTGCAAATAAATGGCTGTCAGTAATATGCGCAATGCACAAAGATGATTTATCAAATGTATATGTATCATCAAACCAAGCCATTATTTACATCCCAATTTAACGTCGCTTGTCCGTGCTCTACACAGGCCACTAACCAATCGTATAAAAAAGCATTAAGTTGATACTTTTCATCTTTTTGATGCATTTTAGGGTTAGGGTATCCATAAGATGGTTTTATGCGTTGATGGTAATCGTGATGAACAATCTCAGCCACTTTGGCATCGTGATACATGCGTACCGTTAAATACAGTGGCGTAATCCCTTTAACCATTCCTGTTAGCTGCTTAATTGAAATATCCATGGTGTATTTTGCGCTGCCATCAATTTTTGTAGCAAACTCACTGTTGCCAAGTTTAACTTCACGAATGCTTCCTATATTGCGCTCGCTCGGTAACAACTTTAATAGTCGCACATAGTTATGCTCACAAAGTGTTAAATACTTTGGGAGGCTCTGAATATATCGCTTTGTTGCTAATTGTGCTGTCAAAGTACCACCATAATATTAGTAAGAGTTTATGCCCATTTACTTGCCATTTTTTCACGATTAAGCGCAAGCCACTGCATACAAATAACCGTTGCCGCATTATCCATTTCACCGTTATTGAGGCGCATTAGCGCATCATCAACTGATAGAATGTGAGTTTTTATATCCTCCCCTTCAGTTTCAAGACCATATACACCTGATTTCACTTGGCTTAAGTCAGTACGCGCTAAATATAAATGTAAGCGCTCAGTTGTGCCACCAGGGCTTGATAGGTATGAAAGCATAAATTCAAGTTCAGTTAATTCAAGCCCAGCTTCTTCATACGCTTCTTTTTTTACAACTGATTCGTAATCAGTGCTGCCGTCTGTCATTCCGGCTATACACTCTAGCAGCCAAGGCGAATGCTTGCTTTTAATAGCGCCAATACGTATTTGCTCAATTAAAAGAACAGTATCTGATATTGGATCGTAAGGGAGTACTGCAATTGCATCGCCACGTTCTAATATTTCTCGGCTAATTACTTTAGATTTTCCACCCTCAAAAAGAGCATGTTCGAACTGGTATAAATCAACCTGAAAAAAACCTTTATAAAGGTTTTTTGTTGGCTTTAAATTCACATCTTTATGTGTAAATTGAACGAGCTTTTTATCAACCACGTACATACCTCCTACTTATCTAAAGCTTTAAAATGCGTTAATATATTCTGTTACACTTGAACATACTGTTTTACTAATTATTTTTTTTGTTATGCAGTAAAACAGGTTAACATGCTTTTAGTACAAAAATTGTCTAAGGACCGAACCCCACATGAAAAAGAACATTCTTGCGGCGCTAGTTAGTTTATCATGCGCATTAGGTGCAACAGCAGTGAAAGCTGAAGATTTACTACAAGTTTTTGAAATAGCGACAGCTAACGATCCTACTGTTTTAAAAGCAAAAGCCCAAGCCGATGCGCAGTCTTACCAAAGCGATTTGGCGATGAGTGCACTATTACCTCAAATTGGTTTAACTATGGGTTATACAAAAAGCGATGCAACGTCGTACCAAAGCGTTGGCGACTTATCTAACCAAGTAAAAGTTGAAAGTGATACAGACCAATTCTCTCGCGGTGTGAGCTTAAGCCAAACATTATTTGATTTAGGTGCCTGGAATACGTTAGATATTGCCGACAAGCAAGCGCTTCAAGCAAGCGGCCTATACGATGCAGCTAAACAAAACTTAATTGTACGCGTTGCTGAAGGTTATTTTAACGTATTAAGTGCAAGCGATAACCTTGAATTTGTTGAAGCTGAAAAACGTGCAATTGAACGTCAACTTGAGCAAACAAAACAACGTTATGCAGTTGGCCTAACAGCTATTACAGACGTACACGAAGCGCAAGCTCAGTTTGATAACTCTGTAGCTCAAGAAATTATTGCAGGTAATGCTGTAGAAACAGCACGTGAGCAACTTCGTGAGATTACAGGTAAATATCACGAAAAATTAGACTTTTTAAATACAGATACTTTCTCAACAACTAGACCAACTAAGCGCTCAAGCGACTTTGTTAAAGTAGCTGAAGATAAAAATATAAACCTACAAGTGTCTAAAGTAACGGTTGATATTGCAAAAGATCAAATTGAATTAGCAAAAGCGGGTCATTACCCAAAGCTGACACTAAGTGCTAGCTATGGCGATTCTCTTACAGACAATCAAATAAACGGCGCTAACTTTGATGATCAGCCACGTTCAGACTCAAGCTCTGTAGGGCTTAACTTTAGCGTACCTTTATATTCAGGTGGTGCAACAGTTGCTGCAACAAATCAGGCCCGTGCGTTTTACGTAGGTGCGAGCCAAGATTATGAAACAAATTACCGCGCAGTAACTCGCACAGTGATTACATCTTATAATCAAGTTGTTTCAGACATTGCTACTTACAAAGCGCTAGAGCAAGCGGTTGTTTCAGCTCAAAGTGCCCTTAAAGCAACTGAAGCTGGTTTTGAAGTAGGTACTCGTACCATTGTTGACGTACTAGTAAGTACGCAAAATTTGTACGATGCAAAGCGTAACCTTGCTGATGTACGTTACCGTTATGTGTTATCTACCCTTCGCCTAAAACAAGCTGCGGGTACATTAACAAGTGAAGATTTAGTTGCTATAAACCAAGGTTTAAAAGCCGCTTAAATCGCATAATTAATGTAGTTAAAAACATTAGAAGCCAGCTAAATGCTGGCTTTTTGTATTTTACAGCGCTTAGCGTTAAACTATCGTTTTTATTCTCAGAGATATTTTTGTGGTCACCTCATCTCCTTTTAAAGCATCTTTTTTGGGCCCTCGATACTGGTTAACGTGGATTGGCGTTCTATTTTTATATTTAATTTCTTGGTTACCGCAAAAACTACAATTGGCAATGGGTAAACAGCTTGGTCGCTTAGTTCATAAATTTATGAAGCGCCGTCGCCATATTGCAGAAGTAAATATTAAGCTGTGTTTTCCTGATATGAGCGAAGCAGATCAAAAAAAACTTGTGCTCAAAAATATGGAAAACACCGGTATTGCAATGGTTGAGACTGGTATGGCCTGGTGGTGGCCGCAGTGGCGAGCACAAAAAGCATTAGGGTCTTTTAAAGGGCTTGAGCACTTTGAACGCGTACAAGCGTCTGGTAAAGGTGTTTTATTGCTTGTCCCTCATATTCTGCATCTTGAAATGGCTAGCCGTATTATGGGCTTAGAGTGTCAGGGTGTTGGCTTTTATCGCCCTCATAACAACCCACTAATGGAATACTTTACGACTAATGGGCGCCTTCGCTCTAACGAATATTTAATCGGTCGAAAAGATGTAAAAGGTTTACTGAAAGCATTAAAAAATAAAAAGGTATGTTATTACTTACCCGATCAAGATTACGGTCGTAACCGCTGTGAATTTGTCCCATTTTACGCAGTACCTGACGCTGCAACTACAACGGGTACTCTTATGTTTGCAGGCAGTAAAAACTGCGAAACAATGAGTTTAATAACTCGCCGTGATGAAAATGGTAAATATCACTTAGAAATACTGCCAGAGCTTGAAAACTTCCCCAGTGGTGATAATAAGGCTGATGTAACACGTGTAAATCAACGCATGGAACAATCTGTTAATGCCGCACCCGAACAATATATGTGGCTACACCGTCGTTTTAAAACTCGACCTGATAAAAATACCCCTTCTTTTTATAAAAAGTAATGGTATAACAATAATAGGAACAAATAAGGTGGGTAATAATCATGTGGTTTTGGATTAGGCATTTATCATTTGCAGCTGTACTAATAGCACTCGCCGTATACTTTTTGTTGAGTGATGGCTCTTTATTTGATATTAAAAAATCTAAAAATGCAGCTGCCGAAGGATTATCACGTTTTTACTCCTCTATTCGTAACCAAGTAAAAAGTAATAAAGAACGAGATCAATTTGTTTTAAAACTTAAAACACCAGAACAAACCTTGGATAGGGTATTGGCTGAACGTGCGCGAACAGTAGATCCAATGCCTACAAGTTGGACTGGAGAAGTTGAGCCTAGGCGCTTTGAAAATGGCACAACACTTAAAGACGTACTCTATCAATATGCTAAAAATGAAGGTATTGAGCTTTACTGGTATTTAAGTAAAGACTACGTAGTTAAAGATCATTTTAGAGTAGACAGCAACTTTACTTCAGCACTTTATCAAATTGGTCGTGCTATAAATGACGACTTTGAGCATGAGGTTTACACTTACTTTTGCCACAAACAAAGAGCAGCGGTTATTACAGAGTTACCATCAGAATTTGTGCGAACAAACTGTTTAAAGCTAAAGATTTAAGGGTTTACACGTACAAAAAACCCAAGCAAGCGCTTGGGTTTTACAATTCAATTCAATTCAATTCAATTCAATTCAATTCAATTCAAAAATACTATTCCAAATATTCGTTACGTTAGTAATATCTTGTAAAAAAGTTTCTCGCGAGATCAATTTGCCTTTTTGATCCAAGCTCAGCACGTGATAACACGAGCGATAATCTATATACGCTTTGATCAACTGCTGTTTTTGCTCTTTAGTAATACAGCCTATATTTGCTGCATCCGTTAATATTCTTACGTTATCTGAATAAACGGTAAGCTGCTCAAATTCATTAGCGTGTTTAAGTACTAAATATTGCGTAATAAACTCAATATCAGCCATACCACCAACATCTTGTTTTAAGTCAAATTGCTCAGTATTTCCTTTCGCTAGATGATCGCGCATTTTTTCGCGCATTTTTATTACATCGGCTTTTAACACGGTATCATCGCGCTGTTGGCAAAGAATACTTTTACGAATTTGTGAAAAACGCTCTATAAGATCGTCTTGGCCCAAAATTAACCGAGCCCGCACAAGTGCTTGATGTTCCCACGTCCATGCTTGAGTTTGCTGATAGTGATTAAAACTCTCTAGATTGATAGCAAGTAAACCTGATGCACCTTCAGGGCGTAATCGCGTATCAAGCTCATACAAAATACCCGATGCAGTACGAGTATTAAATAAATGCATTAAGCGCTGAGCAAGTTTTAAATAAAACTGGCGAGAATCTATCGGTTTTTCACCATTGGTTTGGCTTGAGCCATCATGATTATGCACAAACACCAAATCTAAATCTGAGTCGTACCCTACTTCTAAGCCGCCTGTTTTACCATATGCAATAACAGCAAAACCTTTGTTTTCATCATCAGTGCCAGGGGGCATACCAAAACGCTTAACGGTGTTATGCCATGCAATATTAACAGCTTGATCAACAATCGCTTCGGCCAGTACGGTTAAGTGATCGCTTACTTTCATTACATCAAGAACACCGGTTGCATCAGCAGCAGCAATTCGTAATTGATGCGTTTGCTTAAATTGCCTAAGCGACTCCATTTGCAGTTCTAAATCGTCATGCTCTATTCGCAAAAAATACTGTCTTATTTCATCTTTATAAGCGGTTAATGGTGTCGGTTTATAAAGAACAGCCGGGTCTATTAGCTCATCCAGCAATATAGGGTAGCGAGAAATATGCTCGCCTATCCATTTGCTATGACAACACAGTAAAACAAGTTGCTTTAATGCACCTTGGTTTTCGTACAGCAATTCTAAATAAGCAGTACGTGAAATTATCTTATTAAAAATTTGGCAAACCATTGTAAAAGCAGCTGCGCTGGCATTAAAGTCATTTAACTGGCTCAATAAAACAGGCATTAATTTATCAAGGGTTTCACGCCCTCGGTTACCTATGTTGACCTTAGACAGCCTTAATTTAAAATCGTTAAGGGGTGTTTGCCATTCATCTCTAGCCTCTTTTAGAAAGCTCACATCACCATGATCCCAAGCACTAATAAATGCACCTTCACAGGTATCTAGTGGCGCGGTTTCTTCGCCAATAACGAGTGCAAACTCGCCGTTAACTTGCTTCATTACCTTTTCAATAGTGATTAAAGTGGCAGAAAAATCAGCTTGTTCTAATAATAAGTTTAAGCGCTGCTGGTTCAATTCATCATCGGGGAGTGTTTGCGTTTGCTGATCGTCAAATATTTGTAAGTACTGTTCAACTTTTCGCAAATAAAGGTAATTGCGTTTAAGCTCGCTCGCTTCTTGCTCATCTATAACTTGGCTAAGTGCCAGCTCATTTAATGCTTTAAGTAATGATTGAGTTTGTAAATTAGCCTCTCGCCCACCTCGTACCATTTGTAGGGCTTGCACTATAAATTCAACTTCACGAATACCACCAGCTCCTAATTTTATATTATTAGTTAAGCGTTTACGGCGAACCTCTTGTGCAATCATTAACTTCATTTTACGCAAAGATTCAATCACCGAAAAATCAATATACCGGCGATAAACAAACGGCTTTAAAAGCTTAATAAATTCATCCCAATATTTGTTAGGCGTGCCAATTAAGCGCCCTTTTAACATCGCGTAGCGTTCCCAGTCGCGACCTTGTTCTTGGTAGTAATCTTCAATGGCATTAAAGCTCATAACCAAAGGGCCACTTTCGCCAAACGGGCGTAGGCGCATATCAACCCTAAATACCTGCCCGTCACCGGTGGCTTGGTTAAGTGATGCAATGAGCTTTTGTGCAACTTTGGTATAAAATACTTGAGCCTCAAGGCTTCTGCGGCCACCTTGGGTTTTTGTACTGCGCGGATATGCAAAAATGAGATCAATATCAGAGGAGTAATTTAGCTCTTGTCCGCCAAGTTTTCCCATACCCAACACCATTAACGGCATTGCTTGGTTTTGCTCATCAAGCGGCTCACCATTTACTTTTGCCACCTGTGCATGCGCCCATTGGTTAGCACTATTTATTAGCATGTCAGCCAGTTGGCTTATGTAATTAATACTATCGGCAATGGGATTGTTACAGCATAAATCTAAAAAGGCGACTTTGAGCCAGTACTTTTCACGATATTGGCGAAGTACTTTATGGCACTGCACTTCATCAATATCAGCTAAATTAAGGTTTTTAAAAGGAGAATCTATTACTCTATTTTGTATTTCGTCTTTGCATAATAGCCAAGTATTTAAATCAGGTTGTGATTCTAAACTGCGCCAAGCAAAGTCGCTTAATGCTAATAACCTTACAACTTCACTTTGTTTACTTTGCTGCGGGTATAACTGTTCAAAGCGCATTAAGCCAAGTTTTTGTAATTGAATAGGAAGTTGCTTTACGTTACTCATCAATCCTCTCTTTTATATCATCAATAACCGTACTAGAATGATTAAAACCTAGAAAGGTTAACTTAATTAGGATCACCATGTCATATTTGTCTTTATCTAACACTAGTTTTATTGCGATTGCCATTAGTTTTGCGGTTATTTGCATAACTATTTTTTGTTTACGAGTTGTCACTCAAATCAAAGCAAAACAAGCGCTTAAAGATGAGCTAGCACAACACGACAACTTTGCCATGGGTATTAGTTTTGCATCTGAAATATCAGTTGTTATAGCCACTATGGCTTTCTTATTTGACGAAATAAGCATAAGTACCGCACAGTCAAACCCGTTAAAAGTGTTAATTATTATTATTCTTTTATTCACTTTTATAAAAGTGGGTCATTTAATTCACAGAAAATGGATACTTCACAGGTTTAACGAAGAAGCTGCCATACTAAAACAAAATGTATGTGCTGCATTGGTAGATTCAGGCATGTTAATCGCTAACTGTATTATCGCACTTGGCTTGTACACGTGGACGCACACCCAAGGATTCAGCAACTTACTTATTGCTTGTGTTAGCTTTTTTACGCTTCAGGGAATGTTTGCACTGGATAGTAAAATACGAGAACACCGTTTTGCAAAAGCAAATCAAGGAGCTTCGCTACAAAGTAACTTTAACCTAGAGAATACATCTATTGGTATAAGGTATGCTGGTAAATCAATCGGCTTAGCATTGGCTGTGTATGCTGGTTTATCTAGCGCAGCATTTCAAAACGGTAAAATGGTAGAAAACATATTTACACTCGTTATGCATTGCGGTGTAATGTGGATACTGCTTTACAGCTTAACGTATGTGATAAAAGTTATCTCTTTACCAAATATTGATACGGCTCTTGAAATAGACCATCAAGATAATATTGGGGTAGCATGTATAGAGTTTGCTGTTTTTTGTGCTATAGGCTATTTACTTATTAGCATGTTTTCTCTTTAGACCTTTTTACTAAAATACAGCCATTAAAAGTCTGCATTTAAGTAATAATGGTAATTACTTAAATGCAACAAGGTCCTAGCTCTATGCCACTTGAAATAACGAATTACTTGTTAATTGACATAGACAACGAATTTAGCCGAGCATTTGCCGAATACTATGTAAATAATAATGGTAAAACAAAAGCGAGTACGCTTATTGCTGCAGGCAGCAATACCCGCCAGTTAGTAAAAATGATGTTTGACGAACTTATTAAAGACTATAGTTATTGCGACCTTGAAAACGAAATAAGCGTTTCTGAATTAATTAACTATCTAAAAGAGCATCACGATTTACACGGAGTCCTTTTTAATAGTACCGATTACTTACTAGCAAGCGATAAACAACGCTTTATTTATAACTCGTTACATGAAGAGCGCTTTTTAATAAGCTTTGATGATACAGGCTATACACTAAGCCTAGTTACTGACGAGACGTTAACGGAACCTTCGCAAAATCACCACGATATAGCGCACACACCACAAGATTTAATAGACCTTGCAGAGCAACTTAATAAAAATAAATAATTGCGCACAGCTCCCAGCTTACTTACCATAGCAGTATATATTTTTACGCTAAGTAATAAGTGACGCCCTATGCGAGTTCCTCATATTTATCAAACATCGAGTATTGCCCTAAACACCCCTGTAACTTTAGATGACGATGCTGCAGGGCATATTGGCAGAGTGCTGCGCATGAAAGTAGGCGAGCATGTATCTATTTTTAATGGCGAAGGCGGCGAATACCTTAGTGAAATAATTGAGGTAACAAAAAAAACAGTCGTCGTAATGCCGTTAGAGCTTAATCCTCATGATGTAGAATCTCCGCTTAAAATTCATTTAGGCCAGTGTGTATCCCGTGGTGATAAAATGGATTTTACAATTCAAAAGTCAGTTGAACTGGGTATTACCGAAATCACCCCTATTTTTAGTCAGCGCTGTGGCGTGAAACTAATGGGCGATCGTCTTGAGAAAAAACACCAACAATGGCAAAAAATTGCAATAGCAGCGGCAGAGCAATCTGGGCGTAATTTTGTGCCAATTATTCATCCCCCTGTAGATTTAAAACAATGGCTTGCACAACAAACCAATGCAATTAAGCTCACTCTTCACCCTCGTGCTGAGCACAGCATTAAAACCATTACGGTACCTAAAGATGGCGTACGCTTTTTAGTCGGCCCAGAAGGCGGCTTTACCGACGATGAAATGGCACTAACTAAACAACTAGAATTTGTGGATATTCGCTTAGGCCCGCGCGTTTTACGAACGGAAACAGCCGCTTTAACGGTCTTAAGTGCATTACAACTTCAATTTGGCGATTTAGCTAATTGAAATAACTAAAAGCACCCTCATATAAACAGTAACATTTATAGTAAGGCACAGCGCATGGCAATTAAGTTAGGTATTATTTCAGATCCTATTAGTGGATTTAACATCAAAAAAGACACCGGTTTTGCAATGATGATGCAAGCGCAAGAACGCGGCTACGAAATTTATTATATGGAGATGGATGATTTATCTCTTCGTAAAGGTAAGTCGTACGCTACAGCGTCTAAAGCGCAAGTGTTTAATAATGCAGAAAAATGGTACGAGCTTGAAGAAAAAGCCACTATAGCCCTTGCCGACCTTGATGTTATTTTAATGCGAAAAGATCCTCCTTTTGATACTGAATACATTTACGCGACGTATATTTTAGAGCGTGCAGAACAAGAAGGTACGTTAATAATTAACAAGCCACAAAGCCTTCGCGATGCTAACGAAAAGCTATTTACAGCATGGTTTAGCGAACATACGCCAGACACACTTGTTACACGTAGCCAAAAACAAATTCGTGAGTTTTTAGCCGAGCATAAAGACATTATTTTAAAACCCCTTGATGGCATGGGTGGCGCATCTATTTTCCGCCTTAGAGAAGACGATGCCAACATTGGTGTAATTTGTGAAACGCTAACCGAGCACGGCAGCCGCTTTGCTATGGTGCAAAATTACATCCCAGAGATCAAACAAGGCGACAAGCGCGTATTGGTTATTGATGGTGAGGTTATTCCGTATTGTTTAGCGCGAATTCCACAAAATGGTGAAACACGCGGTAATTTAGCTGTTGGCGGTCGAGGCGAAGCCCGTCCACTTAGCGAGTCAGATTTAAAAATAGCGCAAGCGGTTGCACCAACGCTTAAAGAAAAAGGCTTAATATTTGTAGGTTTAGATATTATTGGCGATAAATTAACTGAAATTAACGTAACTGCACCAACGTGCGTGCGCGAAATTGAAGCTGCTTATGATATTTCTATTACAGGTATTTTGTTTGATGCCATTGAAAGAAAGCTAGATAAATAAATAAATAAGTATCTACCTATCGTTATTAAAAGCACTTTCGTGTCATAAATTTTAATATAGTTGTTAACTATTAATTTTTAAACTGTATGAAAGTGCTTTTTTAGTTTTAAAAACAAAGGTATGTGCCATACTCAAAGTTCATTAACTAAAAAGGGTGAAATCTATGCAGTCATTAGAAAATCATTTTTTAATCGCGATGCCGTCGATGCAAGACCCTTTTTTTAAACGTGCTGTTACCTATATTTGTGAGCACAATGAAGATGGGGCTATGGGCTTGGTAATAAACCAACCTATTGATGTTACCGTTGGCGAACTTTTAGATAAAATAGAAATTGATAACGACAAAACTCAAAACGCAGCAAAAGTAAGTGTGTTTGCAGGCGGACCCGTTAAAACTGACCGTGGTTTTGTTTTGCACTCTCCTCAATCAGGTTATTCAGCAAGCCAAAAACTCAGTAGCGATATTATGATCACTACCTCAAAAGATGTTTTAGCAAGCTTAACTACCGCACAAGCACCTGAACAATTTATTATTACATTGGGTTATTCAGGATGGGAGCAAGGACAACTCGAACAAGAGTTACTTGATAACAGTTGGTTGATAATAGAAGCCGATCCGAAGATCATTTTTGATACCCCCGTTGAAAAACGATGGGAAAAAGCAGTTTCAATGTTGGGCTTTGATATTAGCCAACTCAGCCCTGAAGCTGGTCACGCATAATAGTAACTTAACCCTTAGCAAACTTAAACAAGATACACATGACAAAAAAATCGCTTAAGCCGCAAGGCGAACGCACTGTAATGGGCTTTGACTTTGGCACCAAAAGTATTGGTATTGCTATTGGGCAAGAGCTAACAGGCAGCGCCTCTAGCCTTAAGGCTGTAAAAGCACAAGATGGCATTCCTAACTGGGACCATATTGCTGTACAAGTAACCGAATGGCAGCCTGACTTAATGGTTGTTGGCTTACCACTAAATATGGATGGAACGTCACAAGAGGTTACCTTTAAAGCAAAAAAGTTTGCCAACAGATTACATAATCATTATGGCATTCCAGTGCAAACACAAGACGAGCGTTTAACGACTGCGGATGCTAAAGCGCGACTTTTTGAAAGTGGTGGCTATAAAAACTTAGGCAAAGGTAACGTAGATAATATGTCTGCGGTTATTATTTTAGAAAGTTTTTTTGAGTCTAGTTACGGTGAATAAACAGGCTATATAAATAATCTGTTATATAAATAAAAAGCGCCAATTGGCGCTTTTTTTTATATTAAGTATTTATATTTATTACTTTTTAAATTATTGATCGCTATTTTTATCGTCAAGGCCATCAATAGTAACGCCTTGTAAAAAGCCCGCACCTTGCTGTTCGTTATTGCGCAGTTTAATCATTAAGCGTAAATCATTTGGCGAATCAGCATGATGCAGTGCATCAGCGTAATTAATTCGCTGCTGTCTATACAACTCAAATAACGCTTGGTCAAAGGTTTGCATGCCCATTTCTTTCGATTTAGCCATTGCCTCTTTAATACCACCAATATCACCGTTTTTAATCAGTTCAGCAACCATTGGTGAGTTAAGCAATATTTCAATAGCTGCAACACGGCTTTCACCATCAGCAGTCGGTACTAATTGCTGAGCAACAATTGCACGTAAGTTAAGTGCTAAATCGTACTTAAGCTTATCGTGTTTTTCTTTTGGAACTAAATGCATAATACGGTCAATCGCTTGGTTAGCATTATTAGCATGCAGTGTTGCAACACACAGGTGCCCAGTTTCGGCAAAGCTTAGTGCGTATTCCATAGTTTCTTGAGAGCGAATTTCACCAATCAAAATTACATCGGGAGCTTGGCGTAATGAGCTTTTAAGTGCTGACTCAAAGCTTTCGGTATCAAGCCCTACTTCGCGTTGAGTAATAATACTTTTGCGATGCTCATGAACAAATTCAATCGGATCTTCAATAGTCAGTATATGACCACGTTGATGTCGGTTACGGTAACCAATAAGTGCGGCTAGCGAGGTTGATTTACCCGTGCCAGTACCACCGACGAACAAAACAAGGCCACGCTTAGACATAATTACATCGGTAAGAATAGAAGGAAGACCTAGCTCACTCACATCAGGTATTTGCGTAACAATACGGCGAATAACCATACCTGCTTTATCGCGTTGCCAAAAGGCAGAAATACGAAAGCGCCCTTCGTCAGTGGCAATCGCAAAGTTACATTCTTTCGTTGTATGAAACTCTGCTTTTTGCTTTTCGCTCATTGCAGATTCAACTAACTCAAGCGATTGCTCATCTGTAAGCCTATCGTCACTGAGGGCTGTTAGCTCGCCGTTTATTTTTGCACTTACAGGTAGCTGACTCGATACAAATAAGTCAGAGCCTTTTTTCTCAATCATGATGAGTAAAAAGTCGTTTAAAGATAAAGCCATAATAGTTTCTTACCCGCCAAATTGTGTTTTGTCTTGTGCTTTTTCTTTCGCTGCCGCATTTGTAACAATGCCGTGATTAACTAAATTAGTTAAACATTGATCCATTGTTTGCATGCCCACAGACGCACCGGTTTGAATAGACGAGTACATTTGTGCAATTTTATCTTCACGAATTAAGTTACGAATAGCAGGTACTGCAATCATAATTTCGTGTGCTGCAACTCGCCCGCCACCAATCTTTTTAAGCAGTGTTTGCGAGATAACAGCACGCAAAGATTCAGATAACATTGAACGTACCATTGATTTTTCTTCACCTGGGAATACATCGATAATACGGTCAATGGTTTTTGGTGCAGATGTTGTATGTAACGTGCCAAACACTAAGTGGCCTGTTTCAGCAGCGGTCATTGCAAGACGAATTGTTTCTAAATCACGTAACTCACCAACCAATATTACATCTGGATCTTCACGCAATGCACTACGTAGCGCGTTTGAAAAGCTATGAGTATCGCGATGTACCTCACGTTGATTAATAAGGCTTAATTTATTATCGTGAACAAACTCGATTGGATCTTCGATTGTTAGAATATGGTGATGTTTATTTTGATTTATATAATCGACCATAGCGGCAAGTGTTGTTGACTTACCAGAGCCAGTTGGCCCTGTCACTAACACGAGTCCACGTGGGGTATCGGAGATTGTTTTAAAAATATCTGGCGCACCTAAATCATCAAGCGTTAACACTTCACTTGGTATGGTACGAAATACCGCAGCAGGCCCGCGATTAGAGTTAAACGCATTCACACGGAAACGTGCTAAATTAGGCACTTCAAACGAAAAATCCACTTCGAGATTTTGTTCGTAGTCCTTGCGTTGATTATCGTTCATAATATCGTAAACCAGACTGTTTACGTCTTTGTCTGCAAGGGCTGGTATATTAATGCGGCGAACATCACCGTCTACGCGTATCATAGGTGAAACACCCGACGATAAATGTAAATCGGATGCTTTGTGTTGCACACTAAACGCTAATAATTCGGTAATATCCATTTATGACTCCACAACTAACTGATAAATATATGGTTACAATAGCAGAACGACTCACATCCGCCTACGCTAGAATTGCAGACGCGGCAAAAATTGCACAACGAAACACTAACGAAGTCACTCTACTGGCAGTGTCTAAAACTAAACCAAGCGAAGATGTTATTGCAGCTTATGAGCATGGTCAGCGCGAATTTGGTGAATCTTATGTTCAAGAGGCTATAGATAAAATAGCTCAACTACAGTCATATAGCGACATCATTTGGCATTTCATTGGCCCTATTCAATCTAATAAAAGTGCTTTAGTGGCTGCCAACTTTGATTGGGTGCAAAGTGTTGATCGCATAAAAATAGCGAAACGATTAGATTCCCAGCGCCCAGACGATAAACAGCCTCTTAATATACTTATTCAAGTAAATATAAGTAATGAGGAAGCGAAGTCGGGTTGCCACCGCGATGAAATAGATGAACTTGCCGATTTTATTAACCAATGTGAGCACTTAACACTTCGAGGTTTAATGGCGATTCCCGCTAAAAGCAACGATCTGGATACGCAAATTCAATCTTTTGAGCAATTACAAACTTGCTTTGATAAACTAAAGACCCAATATCCTCAAGTAGATACTTTGTCGATGGGTATGAGTAACGATGTTGAAGCTGCCATTAGTGCAGGCTCAACCATGGTAAGGATCGGCACAGACATTTTTGGAACACGAACTTAAAAGGTGATAACAGATTTATGTCAGATAAAAAAATCGCATTTATAGGCACAGGTAATATGAGCTACGCCATTATTGGTGGCATGGTAAAAAACGGTTTTAACGCAAGTAACATTATTGCGACTAACCGCAACCAAGAAAAGCTTGAAAAGGTAGCCTTTGATTTCAAGGTGCAAACCACCAGTGACAATAACGAAGCCCTGCGCGATGCTGATGTAATTGTTTTGTCTGTTAAACCACAAATGATGGGCGATTTATGTAAATCGTTTCAAGAGTCGGGCGTAGATTTTAGCGATAAACTGTTTATTTCTGTTGCTGCTGGCTTAACTGTAAAACGTTTACGTGAAATGCTAGGTCAAGACGTTAAAATGGTACGTTGTATGCCAAATACACCGTCTTTATTAGGCCGTGGTGTATCAGGTTTATATGGCGCGGGCGAAACACAAAGCGAACACGAGTTTGTACAACAAGTTTTTGAATGCACTGGCATTGTTGTATGGGTCGAAAAAGAATCACAAATTAACGATATTATTGCTGTGACTGGCTCATCGCCGGCTTACTTTTTCTTATTTATGGAAGCCATAGAAGAAAAAGCCAAAGCGCTGGGCTTTAATGATGAAGACGCTCGTCGTTTAGTACAACAAACAGCCCTTGGCGCTGCTGAAATGGCACTTAGCCAGCCTGATATTAGTATTTCGCAACTACGTTCAAACGTAACATCTAAAGGCGGTACGACTCACGCAGCTGTTGAGCACTTAAAAGATGAAGGCTTAACTAAAACCGTTGGCGATGCAATGGATGCGTGTATTGCGCGTGCAGAGCAAATGGAAAAAGAACTTTAAAACCACTTTTTTATTGAAGGTTACACTATGAATGCCATGCAATTTTTAATCAGTACCCTGTTTGATTTGTTTTTAATGGTGGTATTACTGCGCTTTTGGCTGCAGTGGGCAAAAGCCGACTTTTATAATCCAATGAGCCAGTTTGTGGTTAAAGCCACGTCGTTTGCGGTAAAACCACTGCGTAAAATCATTCCTGGGTTTGGTGGGCTTGATTTAGCATCTCTGTTGTTGGCATTTATAGTGGCTGTAGCAAAAATTAGTACTTTAATGCTTGTTATATATAATGCGTGGGCAATACAGCCTGTAATTATACAAGCACTTATAACGGTACTAAAAGAAGGCCTTAACTTAGTTTTTTGGGTACTTATTATTCGCGCTATTTTAAGTTGGGTTAGCCAAGGTTATAACCCTATAGAAGCGGTTTTCCATCAGCTTACTGAACCAATGCTAAAACCAATTCGTAAAATATTGCCATCAATGGGTGGCTTAGATTTATCAGTTTTAGTGCTTATTATTGGTATTCAGTTTTTGCAAATGCTGCTTATGGATTTTTTAGTCTAATATGGATTTTTTAATTAGAGGCCCAAAGGCCTCTTTTTTATATGTTTTGAGGAATACATAATGAACCGTTTAATTAAGTTTTGTTTTATTGCTTGTTTAGCATTTGCATTTAACGCGCAAAGCGAAGAAATGCAAGGCGCACAATATAAAGAGCTTGGCCCTTGGCAAGTGCACTACATCGCCTTTCCTTCTACTTTTATTCAGCCAAAAATAGCAAAAGCGTATGGCCTTGAGCGAAGCGGATACAAAGGCATAGTGAATATTTCTGTTTTAAAAAATGATGCCGAAAATACAGCCCAAACAGCAAAGCTGACTGGCACAGCTAGAAACCTACTTGGCAATAAACAAACGCTTACTTTTAAAGAAGTAAAAGAAGGTGATTCAATTTATTACCTTGCCCAAGTTGATTATACCAACGAAGAGATTTTACGCTTTGAGATTGAAATACAACAAAGTAATCAATTTCAAAAATTACAGTTTCAGCAAAAATTTTACGTAGATTAATAACATGACCAAAACTTTAGTACTTGCTACAGGTAACCCTGGCAAAGTAAATGAGCTAGCTAACATGCTAAGCCCTCTGAATATTAATGTAGTTCCACAGAGCGATTTTAACGTAGGTGAAGTTGCCGAAACCGGCACTACCTTTGTTGAAAATGCCATTATTAAAGCGCGTCATGCCGCTAAAATTACTGGCATGCCTGCTATTGCCGATGACTCAGGTTTAGAAGTTGATGGCCTAAATGGCGCACCCGGTGTTTACTCTGCCCGTTTTGCAGGCCCAGGTGCCAGCGATCAAGATAACATTGATAAGTTACTCGTAGACTTGGGTAATAACCCTATCCGTAGTGCTCGTTTTTGGTGTGTACTGGTATTAATGCGCCACGCAGATGACCCTACCCCCCTTATTTGCAGTGCAAGCTGGGAAGGCGAAATTACGCTCACTCAAAATGGCAACGGTGGCTTTGGTTACGACCCTGTATTTTTTGTACCAGAGAAAAATTGTACCAGTGCTGAGCTTACAAAAGAGCAAAAAAATGCAGTGAGTCATCGCGGCCAAGCACTACAAAAACTATTGCTAGAGCTACAGCAAAAAGGCGGCCTGTGAACCTTCCACCACTGAGCTTATATGTGCACGTACCTTGGTGCGTGCAAAAATGCCCGTACTGCGATTTTAATAGCCACGGACAAAAAGGTGAAATACCTGAAGCTGAATATGTTCAGCATTTAATTGATGACTTAAAAGCTGATTTGCACCTAGTACAAGGGCGTAAAATTCACAGTATTTTTATTGGTGGCGGCACGCCAAGCTTATTAACTGGTGCAGCTTATACCCGATTATTAAATGAAGTCGACAGCCTAATTGGGCTTGAAGACAATTGTGAAATTACCCTTGAAGCCAACCCTGGTACAGTAGAAACAGGTCGCTTTAAAGATTACGTAAAAGCAGGCATTAACCGTATTTCGATTGGCGTGCAAAGCATGCAAAACGACAAGTTAAAAGCACTTGGTCGGATTCATGGCAGCGACGAGGCTAATTATGCTGCGCAACAAGCTAAGGAAGCCGGTTTAAATAGCTTTAACCTTGATTTAATGCATGGCTTACCAGGGCAAACACTTGACGATGCACTGAGCGATTTAAAGCAAATAATAGCGCTCGATCCTCCTCATATATCTTGGTATCAACTAACTATTGAACCCAATACTCAGTTTGCTTCAAAACCTCCTACCTTGCCACAAGACGAAATACTGTGGGACATTCAAGAGCAAGGGGTCGAGTTACTAGCTCAAGCAGGTTACATACAATACGAAATATCGGGTTATGCAAAACCAGGCTATCAGTGCCAACATAACTTGAATTATTGGCGTTTTGGCGATTATCTCGGTATTGGCTGCGGCGCGCATGGTAAGGTTACTGATGCAAATACAGGGCTTATTACGCGTACTGAAAAGGTTAAACACCCACGCGGCTATATGGATTTAATTAAACCATATATGTATAAAAGCTGGCATGTAGAGCAAGACGATTTAGCGTTTGAATTTTTTATGAATCGCTTTCGCCTTGTTGAGCCTTGCCCAATTAATGATTTTAATAAACTTACAACACTGCCACTGCAAAGTCAGCAAAGTGCATTAAACCAAGCAATTAATAAAGGTTTATTGACTCAAACAGATAGCCATTGGCAGGTAAGCTTAAAAGGTCATCGCTTTTTAAATGACCTGCTAGAATTATTTGTGTAGCGCCCAGCGTTACACAAAAAATAAATATAAAACACCCTAATGGGTTTCTAACAACAAAAGGGAAAACAATGCGTAAACTTACTTTTATTGCGGCCGCAGTAAGCGTTGCACTACTTGCTGGTTGCCAGCAAACAACACAACAAGCGACTTCAGCTCCTATTGCACAAGCAGTTCAATCACAACAAAGTGAAATAGACAAAGCCAATGCATTTTTTGAAGATACATTTAACCGCGACGTAATGAGCAGTCCTGTATATCAAACATACATGGGTATTAAGCAAGATTACGATAAGTGGGATGATGGCAGCGAAGAAAGACAGCTTAAAGATTTAGCGCAAACAAAAGCTGACCTAGTTGCACTAAAAGCAATCAGCCGTGATTTATTAGATGATGCAACAAAAGTTAGCTACGACTTAAAAAAACAAGATCTTGAAAGCTCAATTGCTGACTTTAAATGGCGTTACCATAACTACCCTGTGAACCAAATGTTTGGTACGCATTCTATGATCCCTGCGTTTTTAATTAATCAGCACTCAATTAGTAATGTAAAAGAAGCTAAAGACTACATTTCTCGTTTAAATGGTGTAACTGGTGTTATTGATCAGCTTATTATTGATTTAACTGTACGTGCAGAAAAAGGCATCATTGCCCCTAAATTTGTATTCCCGCATGTTATTGATTCAAGCAAAAACATTATTCACGGTGCACCGTTTGAAAAAGGCGATGATTCTACATTGCTTGCTGACTTTAAACGTAAAGTAACAGCGCTTGAAATTAGCCAAGACGAAAAAGACTCGTTAATCAGCGATGCATCAGATGCATTAAAATCGGCTGTTAAACCATCTTACTCTAAACTAATTAATTACCTTGCACAGCTTGAAAAACGCGCAGATGATCGCGATGGCGCATGGAAATTACCTGATGGCGAAGCGTTTTATAACAACGCACTTAAGCGCACAACTACAACAGATTTAACTGCTAAAGAAATTCATGCAATTGGTCTATCTGAAGTGACACGTATTCATGATGAAATGCGTGAGATTAAAGACAAAGTTGGCTTTAAAGGCGACTTAAAAGCGTTTATGCAGTTTATGAAAACTGACAAGCAATTTTACTACCCTAATGATGCACAAGGTAAACAACGCTACCTTGATGAAGCCACTGGGCTTATTGATACAATGAAAACGCGTTTAGATGAATTATTCATTGTTAAACCAAAAGCAGGTTTAAAAGTAAAAGCGGTTGAAGCATTCCGTGAAAAAGCAGCAGGTAAAGCATTTTACCAACAGCCAGCTCCTGATGGTTCACGCCCAGGTGTTTACTACGCTAACCTTTACGATATGGAAGCAATGCCAACGTATCAAATGGAAGCGCTGGCATACCACGAAGGTATTCCGGGACACCACATGCAAATAGCTATTTCGCAAGAACTAGAAGGTATTCCTAAGTTCCGTAAGTTTGGTGGCTACACAGCGTATATTGAAGGCTGGGGTTTATACTCAGAGTTCATTCCTAAAGAAATGGGCATGTACTCAGACCCTTACTCAGATTTTGGTCGTCTTTCAATGGAATTATGGCGCGCATGTCGCTTAGTGGTTGATACGGGGATTCACGCAATGAAGTGGACTCGCCAAGAAGGTATTGATTACTACGTAAATAACACGCCTAATGCAACATCTGACGGTGTTAAAATGGTTGAGCGTCACATTGTAATGCCTTCACAAGCAACAGCTTATAAAGTGGGTATGCTTAAGATTTTAGAGCTTCGTGAAGAAGCTAAAAAGCAACTTGGTGATAAATTTGATATTCGCCAGTTCCACGACGTAGTGCTTAAAAATGGTCCTGTACCACTTAATGTACTTGAAAACTTTGTTAATGAATGGGTAGCAAGCAAAAAGGCTTAAAACCAATTTAAACAATTGCTTTAAATATGAAAGGTCGCATTTGCGGCCTTTTTTGTTTTATAGTAGCAAAAAAGATTTTGGAAATAATAATGGATTTAAGCATACAACTACTTAATGCGCGTATTTCAAAGCAGCAGTTAAATGAACTCGATAACGACTTTAGGCAGTTAAGCCCTGCTCAGCAAACTTTGCAGCTTAACCATTTATATGACAGCGCCCAACGGTTGAGTGTTAAGTATGACTTTATGCAAAACATAGCAATCCGTATATTAAGTACTAATACAGCACCTTCTCTATTTATTAACCAACTCACTAATATTGACGCATTGAGCTTTTTTACCCCTGCGCTGAGAGTAAATAAAGGCTTTTTAGTACAAGATACTCAAGGAAATAACGTACTGCACAATGTGTTTAAACATGCCGATGGTACAAAGCTGCCCTTTAACTATGTACGCTCTTTAATGTTGTTTGAATCAAATGATGACTTAGTTAAAGCGTTGGCGCAGCCCAACTCTCACGGATTAACACCAGTTGCCTGCTACATTGCCTATGCAAATAAATCGAGCACACCGGTAAAGCATGAATTTTCAGCTTTGTTAGCATTAATGGAAATAGAGCAAAAACAAAACCCTAACGCAAAACAGCAGCTTGCCAACGTACTAAAAGGGCAAAAAGTTAACGAGACCACAATTTTACTGAGCGCCGCTTACTTGCAACGCTCAACGGCGCAAGTTGCTCACTTAATCAAGGCGCTTTAATTCACTCACAACTTCTGTACGCACACTGTCTATAGCATGTGTAATAGATTGCGCAGCACTTTGGTGATCAACCATATTTGGCCAATTAGTTTGCCAGACCTTTTGTAAGTCTTTTGTTTTTAAATGTACTTTATCAACGGCTAAGTAGCTTAAGTCATGAATTAAGTTAACTTTAACCCAGCCTTTTCTAGGGCTGCCATCTATTTTGTTATTATCGTAATGTGCCGCAAATACAATAAGCTCAAGCTCGGCTAGTTCTTGTAATATTTGAAAGCTAGCAATGCGTGTATTGTTGTTCTCTTCACTTGCCTCCATTCGCCATGCATTATAACTAAAGCCAATAAACGCAAACACCACGCTCGCTATAGCAGTAAAAAAATACGAACGAGGCGCCAGTACAAACTGACCATATTTAGACTCTGACATATTATTTCCTAGGGCCTGTTTATCTTTCGAGGTTAAATTTGCAGCAGTATGTTTGGTATTTAGGCAAGGCAGAGCTTATGCAGTGTGGTTATTCCCCATAAATAGGCGATAACGTGGAATAAATGCCAAACATGCGCTGCCCGAAGGGTTCTGCCTAGGGGCAATTTACTCTTTGTTGCCTACATGGATGTAGGTAAGGGGCGTGAGCAGGACGCGGAAGCTTTGCTCGGTTTTTACTTAGCCCGCTAGGTTACAAACCTCACGCCGCGATTAAATCGGCCCCTAGATTGAACAAATTTTAATCCTGAAAGGTCAACAGGCCCTAGTCATTTAAATAATATTCAACACTGGTTACCACTCTTATATTTTTTATTTGCGGTGTGTTTGAATCTCGATTACTGATACTAAATTGCCCTTGGCGAGCTGTTTTTATTTTGCCTAATTTTGAATTAGAGTCTTTAGCAAATTTATTAGCGACTTCACGCGCTTTTTCAGTTGCTTCTTGCACCATCGCAGGTTTTACATCATTGAGGCCTGTAAAAATGTATTCAACTTTTGTTTCGTAGCTGTCCTGCACTATTGCGATATCTTGTTTAGCAAGCTGGCTCACTTTGCTCAGCGCGTTTTGCACTTTATCTGGCGCATCAGAATAAACAATAATATTTGAACGCACTATGTATCTAAATTGCTGATTTTCATTACTGTATTCACGTGCTTGCTTATCAATAACTGACTGGCTGCCTATTGTTATTTCATCGTCGTCAAAACCATGCAGTTTTAAGAAAGCAGTTACAGCATCATTTTTTTTCTCAACTCGGCTTACTAATTTTTCAAGATTATTGTCGGCATCACTAAATTGCAGAGGCCAAATTACCGTATCGGCTATAACTTCTCGCTCGGCCAATCCCTTAACCTGCACAGTACGTTCCATCTCTTTTACACTGAGAGCTGTGCTCTTTAAAATAAACCCTAAACTAATTAAGCCTATACTTAAACAAATAGCCGCTATAACAATGTAAAAACCGGGGGTTTTATTCACAATAATCTCCTTGATTGATATCAATAATAAGCATCTAGACGCTCGAAATAACACAGTAAACAGGGTACATTGAGACTATAAATAACGCAAAATTTAATCAGCCTAGGAAAAACCATGAGCCTTAAGCGCATTACCCAGTTTTTTAACCCAAGCTCAGTGGCCGTTATTGGTGCCTCTAATATATCAACTCGTGCTGGTTTTGTGGTTATGCGCAACTTACTTCAAGGCGGTTTTAAAGGGCCGATAATGCCCGTTACTCCAAGCCATAGCGCAGTACATGGCGTACTTGCTTACCCCTCTATTGCTGACTTACCAAAAGTACCTGACCTTGCTGTTATTTGTACTAACAAAAATACCTTAATTGATATTATTGAGCAGCTTGGAGAGCTTGGCTGTAAAACGGCTATTGTTATTGCAGATGGGCTTTCTGGGGAGCAAAAAAGCGCGCTTAAAGCATGCGCTCAAGCCAAACAGGTTACTTTGCTTGGACCCAATTGTTTGGGCTTGCTGATCCCTCATATTGGTTTAAATGCGAGCTTTTCACATACAGTGGCAAGCCCAGGTAAAATTGCATTTGTATCGCAATCAGCAGCAGTATGCTCAACCATTTTAGATTGGGCTAAAAACAAAGAAATTGGCTTTTCATATTTTGTATCGGTAGGTGATTGCCTTGATATAAACTTTAATGAACTACTCGACTTTTTAGGTCGTGATGCTAAAACCAAAGCTATTTTACTCTACATTGACAACATTGAAGATATTCGTGGCTTTATATCAGCAGCAAGAGCTGCGGCCTTTAGTAAACCTGTAATTGCAATTAAAACAGGTAAAACAAGTGCAGGCGCACTTGCAGCCGAGATTCACACCGGCGGAAAGCAAAGCTCTGATGCTGTTTACGATGCGTTATTTCAACGAGCGGGTATGCTGCGCGTAAATGATTTACGAGAGCTATTTGCAGCGACACAAACACTCGCCATGCATCCAAAATTATTAAAAGTAGAGCAACTAACAATTTTAACTAATGGTGGCGGCCCGGGTGTTATGGCCGTTGATGAGCTAATTCAAAGCTCCGGTAAATTAGCCGAGTTGAGCGCTGAAACCCGAAATGCGCTAAATAAAGTAATTCCGCAATCAGAAACCACCTCAAACCCTGTGGATATTTTTGGCGACTCAGCACCTGCGCGTTATAAGCAAGCATTAGAAATTTTACTGCACGCAAAAGAAGTTAAAAACTTACTGATTATCCATACTCCCTCAGCGCTTGCGCCCAGCGAAGACTACGCCAACATTATTGTAGAAACCTTACAAACATTACCCAAAATGGCACGCCCTTACGTTATAACTAATTTTATGGGTGAAGACGCATCTTACGCCGCCAGAAAAGTGTGCTCAAACAACGCAATACCAACTTATAGAACACCAGAGGGTGCTGTTGGCGCGTTTATGCACTTGGTAACGTATCGCCGTAACCAAAAGCATTTAACGCAAACACCTGAGTCGAATACAGATGACGCAAAAATAAATAAAGTAGCAGCTAAAGCGCTTATTAATGAGTTTTTAGATGACGGACAAAGCTACTTACCTACCCATCAGGCAAGCCAAGTATTAAATCACTATGGTATTACATGCATTCAAACTGAGGTGGCTTACACCCCAACAGAAGCCAGAGAGCAAGCCATAGAACTTGGTTTTCCGGTCGCGTTAAAACTTATTAGCCCAAGCATTGCTTCAAAGTCTGAAGTAGGTGGTGTGGTGCTTAACTTAAACGATGCCAACGAGGTTGAACAAACCGCTTTTGCAATGCTTATCCGTATTAAAAACACTTATCCGGATGCTGTTATTGAAGGGTTTTCATTACAAAAAATGGCGCCGCGAGCAGGCGCAAATGAGCTGCGAATTGCGATTAAAACCGAGCCTAATTTTGGTCCTGTTATATTATTAGGTGAAGCAGGAACCGGCCTTGAATATGCGCAAGCCGCTGTTGCTCTGCCTCCACTAAATATGAATTTAGCAAAGTATTTAATTGCCGCAGCGCACGATAAAGGCGTACTAAAGGAGCGCATATTACCCGAAAAAGTTGATAAGTATCGTTTATGTGCACTGCTAACGCGTATTTCTCAGTTAGTTATTGATCAACCTGACATAAGCTCAATGGAACTTAATCCTATACTTGCCAGTAATGGACAGTTTTTAGTGCTCGATGCCACCATGACACTTAGCCGTTATCAAACTCAGAGCAATCGTAAGCGCTTATCTATTCGTCCCTACCCTATTGAACTTGTTGAAGTGGTAACACTTAAAAACAACACCCAAGCTACGCTCAGACCAATAAAGCCAGAAGATGAACAAGCTCATAAAGCATTTGACGAGTCACTTAATAAAGAAGACAGATATAAACGCTTTTTTGGCGAACTACCACAATTTAACCACGATCAACTCGCGAAAATGACGCAAATTGATTACGACCGTGAAATGGCGTTTATTGTTTGCCAACGCTTTGAAGGTAAAACTCGCACATTAGGTGTGTCTCGCGTCATTATGGACCCCGATAACCTGCATGCTGAGTTTGCCATTGTAGTACGCTCAGATTGCCAAGGTTTAGGGCTTGGTCGCATACTAATGAGTGCAGCAATTAACCACTGTAAACGTCAAGGTGTGGAATCGATTGAAGGCATAACCTTACCAGAGAATACAGGGATGATTGAGCTTGCCCGTAAGTTAGGTTTTAAAATTAGTCGCGACTTTGAAGAAGGCAGTATTAATATGGTACTTAAACTTAAATAATGAATGAACCACACACTTTAAGACAAAAAATGGCTTGCCTGTTTGAAGGCACAGGCCAGTACCATCGAGCGGGACATATTCTTGATATTGCACTCATTAGCTTAATAATGATCAACGTTGTAGCCATTGTTATTGAATCAATTCCAAGTGTGGCAGAGCAGTACTACAACGAATTCTTAGTTTTAGAAATTGTCTCGGTCACTATTTTTGCTATTGAGTACTTAGCCAGACTTTGGGCTTGCGTAGATAAAACACAATATGCAGCAATGGAAGGGTCTCATACCAAACGTCGGCTTAGCTATTTTTTCTCCCCTTTAGCAATTGTTGATTTAATTGCGATTTTACCAAGCTTAATGATGTTTTTATTTCCTCTCGATTTACGTTTTTTACGCGTGCTCCGACTATTAAGGGTATTTAAACTCACTCGCTACTCACGCGCCATGCAGCTACTTTTAAAAGCCTTTAACGATGAAGGTAGTTCATTAATGGCTGCTTTTTTTATTATGGCCGTCGTGCTTATTTTAGCTTCATGCGGAATTTACTTAATTGAGCACGACATACAACCCGATAAATTTGGCTCTATTCCTGCGGCTATGTGGTGGGCAATGGCAACATTAACAACCGTTGGTTATGGCGATGTAGTACCTATAACGCCATTGGGTAAGTTTTTCGGCGGGGTTATCACACTACTGAGCATGGGAATGGTTGCGATACCTACCGGTTTACTGGCCTCTAGTTTTTCAGAACAAATACGTAAACGCCGCCAATTTTTTGAAGATGCCGTACATGAACAAATTCAAGATGGCACTCTTAATAATACTCAACAAGAACACCTAGAAGAACTACGCTATAAATTAGGCTTGAGTAAACTAGAAGCTAATAAGGCCATTAAAACGCAGTTGAACGAGCATAATAGCCATTTGTTTTGCAGGCACTGCGGTAAAAGGCCTTAAATAAGTACTGCTATTATTAATTAAATATATCACTCCAATTGCGATTAATAAGCGGGAGTACTTCGGTATTAGGTACCGGTTTACTAAATAAGTACCCTTGAAAATGCATGCATCCTCGCGCCTTTAAAAAGGCGAGTTGGTGCGAGCTTTCTACGCCTTCAGCTACACATTCTTTACCTAAACTATCTGCAAGCGCGAGTATTGATTGAATAATAGCTTCATCGTCAGAATCTATGCCTATGTCTTGTACAAAGCTTCTATCTATTTTTAATACATCAATAGGAAAACGCTTTAAATAAGTAAGCGATGCGTAACCCGTACCAAAATCATCCATGTACAATCTACAGCCCAACTTTTTAAGTTGTTCCATGCTGTGTAGCGCTTCTTTTGAATCACGCATTAATATTGATTCGGTTATTTCAAAAACAATTGCCTCAGACGACACTCCTGAATTACTTAACGCTTTTTTAATTTCAGGAACAAGATCTTTAAACTCAAAATCAAGAGCCGATAAATTAATAGATAAATACAGGCTAGGAGAGGCTTTTCGCCACTCTTTTAGCTCTAATAAAGCGCGCGCAAAAGTCTGCAGCATAATTTTTGTAATTAGGCCTATACCTTCTGCTGCCACCGAAAACTCTTGAGTTTGCACAAGCTTATTTTCAGGCCAACGCAGCAGTACTTCAAAGCCTTCTGTTTTTTGACTTTCAGCGTTAATGATAGGCTGGTAGTAATTACAAAATTCTTCTTCTTGATACGCTTTAGTTAGCTGAGACTCAAGATGCAGCGCTCTTTGAACATGCTGATTCATCTCTTGCTTATAAAACTGATAACGCCCCTCTAAAGAGTCTTTTGCATGATATAACGCTATACTCGCAGCTTTTAAAAGCGCAGAGCCTTGCTGTGCATCATCTGGTGATATAGACACACCAATACTTAAATTAACGTTTACAACTTGGCCATTAATCGTAATATTTTGATTCACACAATCCATCAACTTAGTGCATATAATGAGTACTTGTTCGATTTGCTGAATATCTTCCACCAGTACTACAAATTCATCGCCACCAAATCGAGCAACACTATCAGATGGACGCAAGGAGCATTTTAAACGCTCAGCAACTTCTTTAATTAGCTCATCAGCAACTGCATGCCCCAAAGAGTCATTAAAGTATTTAAAACGCTTAATATTTATATGTAATAAAGCAACTTTACATTCGTGCAATTTTGCTTGCTCAAGGGCGTGTTCAACGCGGTCATTAAATAACGTACGATTTGGCAACCCTGTTAAGGCATCGTAGTTGGCCAATAAGTGCAGCTCGTTTTCGGCTGATTTTTGTGCGTTTATATCGGTTAAAATAATGACATAACTATTAAGGCGCTGTTCGTTATCGGCCACTGCACTTATTTTCACAAGTACATGACGCGACTCACCACTTGCTAAAACTACACTGTCTTCACACGAAAAGTGTTCTCCAATAGATAGCTTTTGCATTATGCGTAAATAATCAAAACGATTGCTGCGCGATATACCTAAATTTAATGCTCGACTAGATAACGACTCAGCAGAGAAGTTAAAGGCAGTTTGCAGTGATTTATTAGAAGCCCGAATATTTAAATTTTTATCGAGAATAAACACCCAATCACGTGTTTGCTCAAATGCTGCTGTAAATAGTAAAGCGTGTTCTTCAAACACCATCTCACGGGTCATATTTGTGTAGGTACCCGCTACTTTTTGTGGCGTTTTATCATCCCACTCAACGACTTTTCCAAAATCCTTATACCAGCGCCAATAGCCTTTTGCATGGCGCAGGCGGTAGGTGCAATTAAAGTAACCTTTATCGGTAGATAAAAACTCAAGCCACTCTAAGCGAAATAGCTGTTTGTCTTGCGGATGAATTTTAGATAAATATTCATCAAGGCTCACGGTTTCATTTTCGTAGCCTAACTCACTCGCTAAGCGAGGTTGATAAATACTTGGATTGCTTGATTCCCAATCCCAAACACCCGATTCGCTACCTTCAAGCGCTAGCTTTAGACGGGCTTCGCTTTCTTTACTTTCTTTATTTGCTGCCAATAAAATACGCTGAATTTTATTACGGCGCATAACCCACATAGCAACAAAGCCAATAAACAGCATGCCGTAAAGCACCATAAAATAAGGTGCACGCCAAAGCGGATACTTTACTTTTATTTTTAAAATAGCAGGCGAGGTATATTCGCCAGTCAGGGGGTCTTTAGCCCAAACTTTTAATTGATAATTACCTGGATTCAATTTTGGAAACAATACACGGTTGTTATTTCGGGTATAACTTTTTTGTCCGTTATCGAGTTGATACTCATAAATGATGCGTTCTTGATTACTAAATGCCATGGCCGAAAATGCAACTTCAAGCCCTATATCATCATGGTTTAACACAACCTCGTTGAGCGGTTGTTTTAAATCAAGCGATAAATCTCGTGACATTAAATCAACTCGCGTAATATTTACGTGATCAATAAGCGACTGATAGTTTTGGTTTTCCATTGGATGAAAATAAGTAAAACCTTTTAAGCTACCATACGCAATATGGCCATCTTTGAGCTGTGCCATGGCGTTGCTATTAAACTCAGCAGAGAGTAGCCCTTCTGATATAGAAAATTGCTGAAAATGAAGTGTTTCTGGGTTTAATCGCCAAATGCCTTTATGGCTACTCATCCAGATCATGCCATCATCATCTAGCACCATATCGTATAGCAGAGTGCCTAATTTATTCCTTTCTAAATCAATTGTATGGACTAATTGATAGGTAGATGCGTCAAGGCCTATTAAGCCGAAATTAGAAAGTGATATCCACAATATATTGTTGTTATCTATTAAGTAAGAAAGCACACTAATGGCTACGTTTTCATGCTGTTTTGGCACTTTATAAATCATTTTAAGTGCTAAATCACTTGGGTTTACTTGGTATAAAATACCGGCATTAAAAAATAATGGTGAATCTGGTTTATTGCTCAGCGCAGGTAAAAAGCCATGAGCTAAAAATGGTTCAAACTGATCAAACTGGCCACCCAAACGCGTTATTACTTGAGAATCTATATTGTATATAAATACCCCATGATCTGAGTGTACAAAGTATAGATCGCCATTTGGCATTAGTGTTACGCCATGCACCCTACCGGTAATTAACTCCTGATTAGCAGGGTTATGCACTTTAGGTTCGCTAACTTGATGCGTTACAGGGTCAAAAATAAACAAACCACGGTTCGTATAAAGCCATAAATTATTTTTATAAGGCGTTATTTCATATACGGTAAACTCAGTGGTGAGTAAGTCGACTTTGTAATCTTTTAAATAAGCTTTACCAATATTTGTTTTTAAATCAACCTCGGTAATACCGTTATGCGTTGCAAGCCAAAGCTTGTCTTTATATTCGGTAATCCCCCAGATAGAGTGATGCGATAAACCATCCCCCCCGAGCAAAGTGCCATCGACATTATTAAAATGATAGCTGTCATGAGATAAATAAAACGCACCATCAGTCTTAGTCGCAACCCACGTACCACCCGATTTATCTTTTGCCATATCAATAATACTGGTATCGGCAAGTGTGTACTTACTTTGGGCTATTCGAGTGTTTTTAATCATCTCCCCGGTGTTTAAATCAAATTTAAACAAGCCTTTGTCGGTAGCTAAATCTATTGTTCCGTGTTCGTTTACTATGCTCCAAACATTTAGGTCACTTAGTAATACTTTACTTTTAAAAGGTAAATCTGGGCGTTCAAACATTTTTGATAAATTACTAATATCAACTTCGTATAAGCCTTGTACCGCCCCGACTAATAGTTGTTTATTTTCACCTAATGCGAAAGACTTAACATTATTTTGGTAAATATGTTCAGCTTCACCTTTTAAATGCTGCAGGGGTCTAACTTGCTCTGTGGCAATATCAAATACGTATGCGCCATGGCTTGTACCTATAAATATATAACCATTGTAAGCAAACAGCTTTCTCACAAGAGTATTTTTATATTTAGCAGGCAGCTCAAAAATAGTTGTTATTTTTCCGGTTGCGATATCAAGCTTTGCAAAATCGCGGCCTCGGCCAATCCAAAGTGTTTTTTTATCAACGGCCACCATACTAAACACAGACTGATTGATAATCTCTTCTTCACTGGTAGGTTTTTCTAGGAATTGCTGATATGAATCTGTTACGGGGTCGTATCTAAATAGGCCTGCAAGTAAAGAGGCTATCCAAATGTGCCCTTGAGGGTCTTGGTAAATACGATCAATGATCGCTTCTTCTAATTCACCATTAGGGCCGTTTATTGGAATAACTTGATAGCCATCATAACGATTAAGCCCAGCCTCAGTAGAAAGCCAAAGGTAACCATTAGTGTCGATAAGCATTGTATTAACGTAGCTTTGCGATAAGCCTTCGCTTGGAGATAAACGTTTTACTTGTGCGCCTACTTGGCAACTTAGGATAGTTATTAAAACTACAAAGCAACTAATGATCCCATTAACGCATTTACTCATGCTTATTCCATATTATTATTTATTATTATGGGTACTCTAGAGCGACTATATTTCGATGTTTGTAAGTATCAAAAAGTACTTGTAAAGCAAGAGTATATGTTAACACCTGGTTAAAACCAATAGCACAATATAAATCAACTACGTTTTTATATGCGAAGGTATTAATCATCTTATCTTGCGACTTTAAGAGTGTTGATAATAGCTGTTTAGCAACACCTTTACCGCGATGTTCCAGCGCAACAAACACGGTAGATAAAAATAAAAACTCTGTTTTATCTTGCAGCCTACATGCTGCAACTATTTCATTATTATAGTAAGTAACCCATACCTTATCTTGTTTATTAGCCCGCCCTCTTACATTATGTTTTTTATAAAATTTATTAACGAGTGGAACTTTTAGCCCATCCAGCAACTCAACTGTATACATTTTTATATCAACACTTAGCTAAGCATTAGCGCTAAATATTGCTCAAATTTTTGCTTCAAAACCATTTGTTCAGCCATTGGACGGCTATGGATTGTATTATAAACTTGCTCTCTCGTTTTTTTATTTCGCTTAATTTGATACGCCCAAAAAGACGCTTCATAATCTAACTGAATTTGGTATTTTTCTTCACGTGGCAATAGGCATAAATTAAAACTCACAATACTTCCTCATTCGCTTTTAAAATTATTTGATTAACCCCGAAACTGGGCAAGAGGTAATCTCCTTGTTATTATACGCGTCTTATTTTATTTATTTCTGTAGTAATTGGAACTGATAATGAATAGACATTTTAGTATCTTGTTATTATTGGTAAATTTATTTTTTAGTGCCTCTTGTTTTAGTCATCAATACAACCTCACTTTTAATCGTCCGCAAAGTACACCACAAGCTGATTATGCCTTAGAGTTATTAAAGTTAGCATACGCAGATATCGGTTTTAAAATACATATAATCGATTTTAGCCACCAAAATGCTTTGCTAGCTGCAAATAATGGCGTACTTGATGGGCAGTTAGGAAGAGATGCAAGCGTTGAAGAAAATTACGAAAACTTAATTAGGGTCGATTATGAGCTCTTTAAGTTTGACTTAGTATTATATAAAAACTGTTTACCTAGCAGTTTAGAACAGCTCGATAGCGTCGCAATTGTTGATGGCTACCCTGTCCAAGAGCATTATTTAGCAAGCACACAGTTTGCAGGGAATATTATTAAAGTTAAAAGCATGAATACCCAACTTAATTTGCTTGCTCAGAAAAAAGTACAGGGAGCTTTAATGATTAATTTTATAATGCAAAACAATGAGCTACCTTCACCTCAAGGTTGCTTTGTAAAAGAAGTGCTGAATACTTATCCGCTTTACCATTATTTAAATAAGCGTAATGAAAACTTGGTAGAAAAGCTTAAAATGTCATTAATTAACTTAACTAACAATGGCACTGTGTACGCACTAAGAGCCAAGTATGGATTAAGCTTTTAAAAGTCGAACCCTTGCTGCTGCGCCTGTGTGCTTGGCACTGCATTTTGCTGCTTTTTTTGAAGATAACGTTTGTAGCGCTGCTGGCACAAACTAAGCACCTTCTTTTTTTGGTCGTTGGTTAAGGTATTCCACGAAAAGCGTTCATCCCGACTACGATAACACCCTTTGCAATACCCTCTGTTATTAACTAAGCAAATACTCTTGCAAGGACTTGGAATATCAAATATTTCAATTTGTTGCATGCATAAGTACCGCCCAGTTGAAGAGGAAGTATTAGTATAGCGTTATTTTTGAGCAAAAAAAAAGCAGCAATTTAATTGCTGCTTAATTTCATTGAGCTGTGAGTATTAATGTTCACAGCTATTAGTATTTATCTCTGTTTTACGGTGAAATGGCTTAGCGTACATAGCTAGCACTAATGGTTTTAACTCTTCAGGTACACAGGCTAAACGTTGTTCAAATGTCGCTGTATCAGGAGAGTCTATTACCGCATCTTTACAACCACCAGCGATGTAATTGCCTGGGTGTAAATAAAACGAATCAACAATTTGCCTATCAATTGTTTTAGCAAGCTCTTCAGCACTATCACATTTAGATTCAATTGGTTGCCCAAATGCTAAATGCACGTGCCCTTTAGCAGTACTAAAGCCTTCAACAATGCTCGCAATATCTTCACCAGCCGATTTAACGTACTCACCATGATGTTGCTTGTGGTAAAGCTCTTTGGCTTTAGCAATTGCACACGGCTCATATTGATAAGAAATAGAAACAGGCACTATTTTTAACTCTTTAATATAATCGCCAAACTCTTTCTTTTGTTTACGCCCATTTAATTGCAGCATTTTTAAAAGCGCAGGATCAGTTTGATCAAAACCGTCTTTTGCACGCCCTTCTTTTTGCGCAATCCAAATAGAATTTCCACCGACCACAGAATCGTAAATGTATGACGATAATTGAGTCAGTGCTTTTAACATCTCTTTTGGTGCTTTAGCAGAGCGCTTAACTATAAAGCTTTTATTTAGACGCATAAGCTCAGTAATGTAAGGTATTTGCAATAAATTATCGCCAATAGCAATACGCACTGTTTTCATTTTATGTTGGTATAAACCCCAGTTAACTAATGCAGGATCAAGCACTATGTCTCTGTGGTTTGAAATAAATAAATAGGCCTGGTTAGCATCTAACTGTTCTAACCCAGAAAAGGTAACTTTTGATGTGGTGCGCTTCACTAGTTTATCTAAGTATTGTGCCACTTCATTTTGCACATCTTCAACGGTGCTTACTTTGCCCCATTTTTTGCGTAACTGACTTCTTACCATTGGACGCGCAATAAAAGGCACTGCCGATAAAAAGCGCGGTAAATTATACTTTGCTATTACATCAATAAACGCATCATCGTTAATTAAACGTGTAAGCGACGCCGCAACTTCGTCGTCGTTGTATGGGCGTATATCTGCGTATTTATCTTCTAATTCACTCATTACTACATCTACAATGTTAAAAAACGGTACGCCAAAGCGCACCGTTTATGTCTATATCCGATTATAACTCAGCCAATCTAAAATGCGAAATAACCAAAAAAGCGATTTTATTTTTAGCAACTTGCTTTAAAGCCGAGTTTAATTACCTTCTATGACCATGAGCTTGCTCAAAAGTGCAAAAATCTGATCAGTCTAGCAAAATACCATGTTCTCAATCTGCTAGTGGGCAGACCACTAATACAAAGCCCTCTAATCATTTGGTAGTAATACCATTAACAAAGCCTTTCTTTCGTAGTACCTTAAGCTCGTATTTTAGATTTTTGATGGATCGTAGGCATCTTTTTACGATTTTAACTCTTTCAGATCCACTTATTTTAGGGCTCATAATGAACATTACTATTCTTGATAACGCAACGTTAGCTAAAACGTCTCTTACTGGTATTGAACAACTTGGTAAATTAACGACTTATGAACTTACTAGCCCAGAGCAAGTTATTGAACATTGCCAAGGTGCTGATGTATTAATCACTAATAAAGCCGTTTTAAATCGCGACACGATTAGCAAACTTACGCAGCTTAAATTAATTTGTGTAAGTGCAACTGGTACTAATAATGTTGATTTAGAAGCCGCTAAAGAATTTGGTATTGCCGTAACTAATGTAGCTGGCTATTCAACACCTTCTGTTGTTCAACATACGTTTTCTTTAATTACTAACTTACTGGGTAACACACACCGCTATCAGGCGGATTGCCAGCAAGGCGCGTGGCAAAAAAGTGAAATGTTTTGCATACTCGATTACAGCTTTAACGACTTACAAGGTAAAACATTTGCCATTATAGGCGGTGGTACGCTAGGTAAAGGCGTTGCTAAAGTGGCTGAGGCATTTGGCGCAAATGTTATTGTTGCAGAGCGCAAAGGTGTTAAATGTCGCGACGGTCGTACGCCTTTTGAAGACGTCATTAAAACAGCCGATATAATCAGCGTACACTGTCCGCTAACAGATGAAACACGTGATTTAATTGCACTTAATGAGCTTAAAATGATGAAGCCAAGCGCTATAATTATTAATACAGCACGTGGTGGAATTATTAACGAATCCGATTTAGCAACAGCGCTTGAGCAAAATCTAATTGCTGGAGCCGGTGTTGATGTACTAACTAAAGAACCAGCTGAGCTTTCAAACCCACTTGCTAATTACAAAGGTAATAACCTTTTACTTACTCCACATATAGCATGGGCAAGTACTGAATCTATTGTGCGTTTAATTAATGAAGTAAGTTTAAATATTGCTGCATTTAATAAAGGCGAATCACGCAACCGCTTGGTGTAGTGATTTTATTGTAGTAATCAAATAAGCTAAAAAATGGCTGTTTTTACTAATACATTTAGTATTTTATTAGATAAAAACAGCTTTACTAACTTAACAAACTGATTAATAACAACTTATAAATATGGTCTACTCTTTGCTTTAATACAGCTAATAACCAATTAAAAATCTTATTAAGGTAAATAAAAATGAAAAAATCACTTTTAGCAGCCGCTTTAATCGCTCCATTTTTAACAGGCTGTGTTATTGCCGTATCAGATGGTGAAGCTGAGACTCATTGGGCTGGTAAGAATTCATCTAGCTGGCAAGCACAACATAAAAATAATCGTGAAGCTATATCAGAGCTAAAAATGGATAGCAGTTACCAATCTGTTTTGACGCAATTAAAAACGCCTAATTTCACAGAGCTATTAAAAAAAGATGACGATGTATACCAAGTACTTTTTTATGTAACTCATAGCAAGCATTCAGATTCTAAAACAACGAAAGATGAATGTACGCCACTTGTATTTAAAAATGATAAGTTAGTGGGCATTGGTGAAACCGCTTTAGGTATGATCACGCAGTAACCAATAAAAAATGTTTGATACAAAAACGCCAATATATGAATATTGGCGTTTTTGTATATTAAGTTTTTAGAGTGCAACTATTCTATCTCGCCCTGCATCTTTAGCGGCATATAGGCCTAAATCGGCCTCTTCTAATAACGCTTGCTCAGCATACACTTTACCACTTTGAGTGGTAGCGATACCTATACTAATAGTGATGTGGTCTGCATTTAATGAGCCTTTATGTTCTATATTCAAAGCATTTACAGCATTGCGTAATTTGTTAGCAAACTCCATAGCTTCATGCCTATTCATTCCAGGTAATACAGCTGCAAATTCTTCACCACCATAACGAGCTATAAAGTCACTACCACGTTCACATTGAGCTGCGAGTGCTTGTGCAACATCCTTTAAACATTCATCGCCAGCACGATGTCCGTAGCAATCGTTGTAACGCTTAAAGTGGTCTATATCCATAAGTAACACCGATAGCGGGGTTCCACTGCGTTTACTTCGGCGCCATTCACGAGCTAAGTTTTCGTCTAGGTAGCGTCTATTTGGGATTTCAGTTAAGCCGTCGATTGAGGCTAACATCTCTAGCAGATCATTTTTTTGCTTTATAAGTAATTGGTTACGAACCCTAACACGCACAATAGAAGGGCTAAATGGCTTGGTGATATAATCCATAGCACCGAGCTCTAGGCCCTTAGCTTCGTCGTCATGGCTACGATTAGCTGATATAAATATAACGGGGATCGATTGAGTTATCGGATTTTCTTTAAGTTGCACAAGCACTTCATAGCCGTCAATTCCTGGCATAATCACATCAAGGATAATTAAATCAACTTGCGCAGTTTTTACAAAGGTCAGTGCTTTTTCACCACTTTCAACTAAGAATACGTCGTGTTCTACTTTAAGTGTTTTTTCAAGTACTAATCTGTTGATTGGATCATCATCTACAATAAGTACTTTAGCTCTTTTCGACATCCCTAGCCCCTACCCCTTTTATAAAAACAATTACCTGTTCTAACTGCATAATAAGCTCTTTCAGTGTTATTTCAACAGGCTTGTTAGTTGTTTTAAGTGTTCTTTCACACAATAAAGCACAGTGAGACAATCGTCTAAAACCTAAATTACCTGCTACACCTTTTATACTATGCACTAAGCGTACCAAATCATCCTTATTGGTTGTTTCTTCTATTTGCAATAGCTGGGTTTCGCATAAATTAGCAAATTTACCAATCATTGTATTGAGGAGCTTTTCATCCATACTAAACTGCGTTAATGCGAATGATTTTTCAAAAAAGCTTGGTTTAACTAAGTTTAAATCGGCAATTGCATCAATAAGTACCTTAGCAACAACTGGTTTAGTTAAATGCTTATTCATACCGCACTTTAAAGAACGTTCAATATCAGCGGGTTCACAATGAGCCGTTAAAGCAAAAATAGGCAGTTGCTTTGCGTCAAACTGTTGACGAATTAAAGCCGTAGCTTGGCAGCCATCTATTTGCGGCATTTGCACATCCATCAATATTAAGTCAGGCTTTAAAACTTGCAATAATTCCATGCCGATAGATGCGCTTAAAGCGGTAACAACACTTACGTTTGCTTGGCGTAATACACTGCTAATTATTTCTAAATTAAGTTGATTATCATCAATGGCTAATACAAGTAGACCCGATATATCAACTTTAGTTTCAGCAATATTATATATTACGGCATTGGTACTAGCTGTAGGCTGTTGCTGAGAGTTCAAGCTAAATAGCCTTTGTCCCAATGCCGATGCTTTAACGTGATGCGCAGCTAAATGCTCACTTGTTGGTAAATTAAGTGTGTGCTGATGATTAATAATAATTACCGATGTTTCTTTAGCTGATAACGAATCATTAATTGCTTCAACATTTAAAAGTGCAGGTAAATCGGCCGCATCGATTATTATTTGCTGAGTATTAGAGAGCTTAATTGGGTATTTGAGTACTTCATCTAAATTAATATTAGCAAGCTCTGTATAAGCATTTGTTACTTGCTTAAGCTCTTTACTTTGATCCGATAAAATAGCCAATGTATTAGTCGGTAACATTGTATTTTTAGTGGTATCAACCAAAAAGCTAACGCTGAAGTAAAACTCACAGCCATGGCCTTTTTTACTCTTTAAAGCAATCTCCCCTCCCATTAATGACACCGCATGTTTAACAATCGCTAAACCTAACCCAACACCATGATGTATACGTGTTGAAGACTCATCACCTTGCGTAAAGGCGTCAAATAAACGCCTTTGATCGGCTTCATCTATGCCCATACCGGTATCAATTACTTTAAAGCAAATATGCTGTTGCTCTAGGCTATCGCTTTCAATAAGTTCCATTTTTAAAGTGATAGAACCTGTTTTTGTAAACTTAACAGCATTTGTTAATAAATTACCTAATATTTGCTGTAAGCGAATGCTGTCGCATATCAAATCAGGCGCTATTAACGGGTCAATATCAATAACAAATTCAATACCTTTTCCTTCGCACAATGGAGCCGTTAAACTTTCACAAATATCCACCAGCTCAACCATACTAAAAGATGCTTGTTTTAAATCGGTTTGCGAACTTTCTATGCGTGCAAAATCAAGCATTCTATTGAGCATTAGCAACAAGCTTTGTGCTGCATGCTTAGCTTGATCCGTTTGTTGTAATTGCTTTTGCGTTAATCCTTGCTCAATAAGCATATCGAGCAGCCCTAAAACAGCGTTAAGAGGAGTGCGTATTTCATGACTTAAATTGGCTATAAAGCGACTTTTAGCAAGGGTTGCTCGTTCGGCATCTAGTTTTGATTTAGTTAATGCGCTCACATCCTGAATGTGAATAACATAATAAGCTGGGTCGCGGTTTTCATCCCATACAAGCGATACACTCAGTTGCAACCAACTTGTTAAGCGCCCTTGAGCAAGCGTTAAGTGGTATACGCGTTTTTTGTCATCTAGCAATTGCGCTAAAGTGCTTTTTATTTGCTGCCATTGAGTATCGTCAAACAATGCTTTTAACTGCTCACCAACCAGTACTGGCTGTTCAAAAAACTGCTTTCTTGCCGCTTTATTTACTTGTAATATTGTGTGCTCAAGCGAGAGTAAAACCACACAGTTAGCCGCAAATTCAATCGCACTTCTAAATTTAGATTCTGATGCTTTTAAGGCCAATAATGCTTGTTGCTGTTCGGTAATATCGCGACCAATACCCATAGTCCCCAACAGATGTTGGTGCTCGTTATAAAAAGGTGCAATAGTAAGTTGATACGTTTTTTTATCGGTTTCTATTCGCTGTTCAACACTGTTTCTATTTTGTAATACTTGTTTTTCAAGCGCATTTATTTGTTGATCGTTATCACCTAAATCATCTACATATTTACCGACTAATGCAGTTTGATCTTTACCGATGTACGCCTCAAATGCTTTATTGCATCCTAAGAATGATCCATCAATATTTTTAAAATAAATAAGATCTGGCACACTGTTTAGCATAGTGTTGAGCAAAGCCAAGTGGCGCTCTTTTGCTTCGTAACTGCGGCTTAGTTTTTCTGATTGCAACTGAACCTGGTCGTCCAGAGCTTTATTTGCACTTTGTAATGAATCAACTAACTGTTTGTTTTTAGTAAATACACGCTTCACTTTAGAAAACCAAGGCTGCCAGCTCAGCGGTACTTTATAATCGAGCTGCACTTCTTGCTGTGTACCGTTACTCTCTAGGTACGACATTAAGTGAGTCATTGGCTTAATAAAAATGCGCTGACTTAACCAAAAAAACACACCAAACATAATACTTAAAAATAGCGTTAAAAATGCAAACTCTAATAGTATTTCATACTTAATTGGGCTTATTAATTGAGGTTTGTGCTCGTAAAATGCTGCGTGAATAGGTAACTCATCCATAGGCTGCATAAAGTAATTACTATCACTAGTTAATACTGTTTTTTTACTATGGTGCTGGGCCAAATCAGGCCAATAATTTTTTAATGCTGTTGCTTGCTCTATTAACTGTTTAGAGCTGGCGATAACTTGATGTGATTGGTTCATAAAAACATATTCACCACTGTTCGGTGAAACCTTTTTTAACCACCCAGAAATTGCCTGAACATCATAAATCAAAATAATGTAATCGGCTGAGCCAGTGCTTCGTTGTCGGCCAATAGCAAAATACGATTTATCATTCACTTTAACAATGGGACTTGAAGTAAGTTTGTTTGGTGAAAATTTTGGCTTGAATTTTCCATTTAGAATTTCAGTAAGCATTAAACTTTGGCTTTTGTTGCGCCTGCTTACATAAGCAAAACCATTATTATCAACATACGCTACACCCGATAACGACTGCATTAATGCAAGCGTTGTATTAAACGAAGGCCCTAATGTAATAGCCTGCTGCCACTGCATTAATGCCTTAGCAGATAACGCAAACTCCCCCTTACCTACAATTTCAGTGCCTTGCTCACTAAAGTGACGGTAATAGTAACCATCATATTGATTTATGCCCTCGAGTAAGCTTTGGTTTATTTTTGGATAGGTCGTTTGTTCGTATAAGCTAAACATGGTGGTGAGTAGATTACTCACCGACTCCATCCCGTGAGTAACCTGTGCTGAAACATTCGTAAAATCGGCTTCGCGTTTTTCAACCGTCCGCTCAAGCTTTATATTATATAAGTGCAAGCACAGTAAAAAAGCGACAATCAATGGCACTAAAAGCGCAATAAATAATGAACGATAATAATGCTTCAGAGGTAAAAAATTCAATGTACTGCCTGCCATTTGGCTCGAAAATCAATCGATAGACTATCGAGCCAATTTGTTAAGCGCAAGTTATAAATTTTCTTCTGCAAATGACGCTAAGCGACTACGTACAACACCGTTGAGGTTTATAGTTGCGCTGCCTTCAAAGTTTTTAAAGCGCTCTACTATATACGTTAAGCCCGATGTTACTGGCGTTAAATAGTTACTATCAATTTGCGCCAAGTTACCCGTACAAATTAATTTAGTACCTTCGCCGCAGCGGGTAATAATCGTTTTAAGTTGAGATGCCGTTAAATTTTGGCTCTCATCTAAAATTACCACCGCATTTTGAATGCTACGCCCACGCATAAAGTTAACCGATTTAAACTGAACATTAGCCTTCTCCATAATGTAGTTTCGGCTTGATATCGGATTTTCGTCGCCTTTGTGCAATACCTCCAGCGTATCGGTAATGGCTGCGAGCCATGGCGCCATTTTTTCCTCTTCGGTGCCTGGTAAAAAGCCAATGGACTCTGCTATTTCTGGCGTATTACGGGTAACTATTACTTTATCGTAAATACCTTTTTCGATGACCATTTCAAGGGCGCTGGCAAGCGCTAACAAGGTTTTACCACACCCCGCAGGGCCGGTTAAAATAACAAGTTCAATACTTGTATCCAGCAGCGCATCAAGCGCCATTCCCTGATAAATATTTTTGGGCTTAACGCCCCATGCTTGTTGATGCATTAAACGCTCAACACCAATATCTTTTAGCGTTATGTGCTCGTCATCGTACGATTTAACACGCGCCGCAAACTGATCCCCTCCATCAAGTAAATATTCATTACAAAATACATCAGGTATTAAGTTTTTAGGCACATGATGAAGCGTATCTCGTCCGTGTTGCTGCGTATTACATTCCCCTACATGGTCCCAAAAATCACCTTCAATTTTTTTATAACCACTAGTGAGTAAGCTGATATCGTCAATAAGTTGATCGGTACGGTAATCCTCAACATATTTAAGCCCTGCGCCTTTGGCCTTTAAACGCATGTTTATGTCTTTTGTTACTAATATAACTTTTGAATCACTGTGCTGCTTTTGTAAATACACGGCGCAATTAATAATACGATGGTCGTTTTCGTTACCCGGCAAACCAGAAATCGAGTCGGCAAATAAATGGTCGTTTACAATAATGAGGGTACCTGCAGAGCTCGCTTTTGCCTTTTTGTTACTCGGCAGCGCCACGCCTTGTAGCATTTGCTCGGACGTTGCATTTTTAAGTACTTCATCTAATCCACGAATAGCGACGCGCGCATCACGGCTTACGTCGTGTTTTCTGTCTTTTATGTGGTCGAGCTCTTCAAGCACCGTCATCGGAATTACAACGTCATGTTCTTGAAAAGACAAATAAGCGAGGGGTTCGTGAAGTAGTACGTTGGTATCTAGCACATACATTTTACTTTCAAGGTTCGAAGCTTTTTCCATAGCACTTTCCTTACGTTTTATGATTTTTATGCTATACCAAAATAACTAAGTAAAACGGGCAAAACTTAAACCTGCAATACTTAATTGCCAAGGCATAATGTAAGTTTAGTCTATTTGGCATAAAAGTCCGTTTTATTACAAACTGTAATTAGTTTTGATTTACCTAAAAAAGAGTCATAAACAAGTTGTTTTAATAGTAATAATTAACACTTACAAAATTAATTAAAAGTGAGCCAAATAGCGCCTTGCAGTGGTGTTAGCTTACAGGTAACATAGCCGCCTTTTTCATCATAGACGAGACATACATGAATTTTTCCTTAGGTCAGCGTTGGATCAGTGATACAGAGTCAGATTTAGGATTAGGCACAGTTGTTGCCATTGAAGGCCGTCAGGTCAGCATATTATTTCCTGCCAGTGGTGAGAGCCGTGTTTATTCTTCGGCAGAAGCACCTGTTACCCGTGTGGCATTTAATCCTGGCGATGTGATCAAAAGCGTTGAAGAATGGGAATTAGAAGTAGAGTCTATTGAAGTACAAGGCGAGTTACTGTGTTATCACGGCAGCCGTGTTGATAACGGCGAAACTGCCAAGCTTAAAGAAACCTTTTTAGATCATTTTATTAAGTTTAATAAACCACAAGATCGTTTATTTGCGGGCCAAGTCGATCGTTTTGATCGCTATACACTTCGCTACCAAACGTGGTTACATAAATTTGAACGTGAACAATCGCCTATTAAAGGCTTAATTGGTCAACGTGCTAATCTTATTCCTCACCAGCTTTACATTGCCCAAGAAGTGGGCAAACGTTTTGCACCACGCGTACTTTTATCAGATGAAGTAGGCCTTGGTAAAACAATTGAAGCGGGCATGATACTACATCAACAAATTATTAGTGGTCGTGCGAGCCGCGTACTTATTGTTGTACCAGAAAATCTACAGCACCAATGGTTAGTAGAAATGCTACGCCGCTTTAACTTACATTTTTCTATTTTTGATGAAGAACGCTGCGACGAAGCGTTTGCAGATTCTCCAAACGTGTTTGATACAGAGCAATTGGTACTTACCAGTCTTGAGTTTTTAACCAAGAAAAAACGCTGGTTTGAACAAGCAACGCTTGCTGATTGGGATTTACTAGTTATAGATGAAGCCCATCACCTAAGTATAAATAACGGCAAGCCAAGCTCAGAATACCAACGTATGGCAGAGCTTAGCCAGGATATTCCGGGCCTTATTTTGCTTACCGCAACGCCTGATCAACTTGGTCACAGCAGCCACTTTGCACGTTTACAGTTACTCGATCCTGACCGTTTTTACGACTACGACGTGTTTAAAGAAGAAGAAGCAAATTATAAAGACGTTGCTGAAGCTGCAAATCAATTACTGCAAGAGCAAGGGCTAGACGACACAGCCAAAGCCACGCTAATTGAGCTATTAAAAGAAACCGATATTACTGATATTCTTGAAAAAGCACAGCAAGGTGATTTACCAGCACGTAAAGAAATACTTAACATGCTGCTCGATCGCCACGGCACAGGTCGTATATTATTCAGAAATAGCCGCAGCGGCATTGATGGCTACCCAAGTCGTAAATTACACGCCTACCCAATGGCATTGCCAAAGCAGTATAAAACGGCTATGTCGGTTCTTGGTAACATGGGCGGCATTCAAAACCCTGAACTAAGTGCACACCGTGCTCTTTTTCCTGAAAAAATATTTCAAGAGTTTGAAGGCGAAAGCGCAAGCTGGGGTCTATTCGATCCACGTGTAGATTGGTTAATCGACACTCTTAAAACGCTTAAGCGCGAAAAAGTACTGCTTATATGTGCTAAAGCTGAAACAGCTATCAGCCTTGAGCAAATACTGCGTGAGCGCGAAGCAATTAAAGCATCGGTATTTCACGAAGGTATGTCTATTATTGAGCGTGACCGCGCTGCTGCATTTTTTGCAGACGAGTACGATAATGCACAAATATTATTGTGTTCAGAAATTGGCTCAGAAGGTCGTAACTTCCAGTTCTCGCATCACTTAGTGTTGTTTGATTTACCATTGAACCCAGATTTACTAGAGCAGCGTATTGGTCGATTAGACCGTATAGGTCAAACACAAGATGTGAACATTCATGTGCCATATTTTGAAAACACCGCTCAAGAAGTATTGCTACGTTGGTACAACGAAGGTCTAGACGCATTCGAATCTACCTCGTCAACAGGCCAAATGCTTTATAAAGAGTTCCGTGATGATCTACTTGAATATATTTCTGCGCATAACTGCGATGAAGACGAACTCGATCCATTACTTGAGCAAGTAGCACAGCAAAATGCAGTACTGCGTAAAAAAATGGAAAGCGGACGAGATCGTTTACTAGAGCTACATTCATCGGGTCAAGGTGCTGCAGATTCACTTGTAGCTGAAATCGAAAAACTCGACAATCAGTTTGAATTACCAAGCTACATGATCAACGTGTTCGACACATTTGGCGTAAGCCAAGAAGATAAAGGCGAAAATACCATTATCTTAAAGCCGACTGAACATATGTTAAACCCATCATTCCCATCGCTTAAAGAAGACGGTATGACCGTTACCTTTGATCGCGACACGGCGCTTTCACAAGAAGACGTGCACTTTGTTAGTTGGGATCACCCAATGGTGCAAGGCACCATGGATATGATTTGTGACGACGACTTTGGTAGCGCATCGGTTGCATTGCTTAAAAACAAAAAGTTACCGCCTGGTACCTTTTTTGTTGAGCTTATTTTTGTTGCAGAAGCAATGGCACCAAAAGTATTACAAGTTGGTCGCTTTTTACCGCCTACACCAATTCGTATATTGCTAGATAAAGCAGGTAATAATTTAGGTGAGAATGTGGCATTTGAAGGCTTTAATCAGCAGTTATCAGCCGTTGGCCGCCAAACAGCAAGTAAACTTGCAGGTGCATTGCAAAGTGCTGTTCACCCTATGATTACTACCGCTAAAGATATGGCACAAGAAAAACTTGAAGTTATTCGTGCAGCGTCGCTTGTTAAAATGCAAACGTCACTCAGTGAAGAGCAAGAACGACTTGTTGCCCTTAAGCAAATTAACCCGAATATTCGCCAAGAAGAAATTACCTTCTACGATAAGCAACGCAACGACCTAACTACGTATATTGAAAAAACGCAGTTACAACTTGATGCAATTCGATTAATAGTAGTTTCACACTAGAGATTTTGGCTTTTAACCGCTAGCCTTTTAAGCTGACTCCAAAGTAAATTTGGAGTCAGCTATTAAAAGCTTAATTAACTAAATAGCTGTATCTATTTAAACTTCATTTTTAAAACCACGTGTTCTTATTTAGATGTGAGCTAACACTACCTATTTAGCTTTATACTAAGTCCTTTGTTGTACTGTTGATTTTACTCAACATAGCCGTATCTAAAAACTCAAGCTGCGCTCTATACAGCTATTGTGTGAGATAGTTGATAGGTTTATTTTCCCTTGCATAAAGTTGTTTTTTTGTTAACCTACTCGCCTTCCATTTTAGTCTTTTTGAGGTGTTTATGGCGTTTCTATCTCGTTCGATATTGGCGTTGTCCATAGCGCTCTCAAGCAGCAGTGTCTTTGCTCAAGCCCAATGCGATGTTGAATTACGTCATGGTTTAATTATTACTGACGATGCGATTCGCATATTAGATAAAGGCCAGACTCGTGTACAAATTAATAACAATAACCAACTATTTATTCGCGGTTATTGGGTTGATTTAAGCGATGACGAAAGCAAAGTACTCGAACAGTTTAGTAATGGTATTCGCCACACAGTCCCCGAATTAGTAAACCTGGCTACCGATGGTGTTAACTTAGGTTTAAGCGCTATTGAACACGTAGTTGAAGGTATGTCAGATAAAGAGCCTGAAGTACTAAAAACACAACTAAAGTATGTAGAGCGCGCGCTAATGGATAAGTTTAAGCGCGGCGATGACTTCTTTTTTATAGCCCCTCAATCACTTTCGCAAATAGATGATTTTTTTACTAAAGAGATCAGCCAGCAAATTCACTCTGCAGTGCATGGATCGTTAGGTGCTATTTTGGTATCACTCGGAGATGCGTTTAAATCGCGCGAAGGTAATATAGAAGATCGTATTAACGACATGGGCCAACGCATGGATATTATCTCAAGAGAAATTGATAAGTCGCTACAAAAAAAGGCGCATCAATTAGAGCTTAAAGCTTCTGAGTATTGCGAATGTTTAAACGCACTCGATGTAACCGAATCTCGCTTACAGGCAATAGTACCTGGTATGGCCGATTACGATTTAGTGCAAATAAAGTCTTAGTGTACGTATTCGTTTTTAGAATAAAATAACACCGAGTATAAATATACTCGGTGTTTTGCTTTATGATTGATTAAAAATAAGCGCTTCTACTTTTTATTCTAAATTGGTGAGCCCGGTGGGATTGGCAGCACTTTAAAGTTGTTTGGCCATTGCCCTTTAATTAAAAACTGATTTACTTGCTCAGCTAAATATTGCTTAAACGCACTCTCGCCAGTACTTGTATGGCTCAGCATGGAGTTTTGGTTAAAGTCTTCACTCAACTTAACTAAGTAGTAACGTAACTGCGCTTGCACTTCAGGGCTTGCACTATCGCTTGCTACTAAATCAGCCATGGCTTTTGCTGTTAAAAATTGCACACGCTGAGTTATTTTACCTGTCATTGTATTAGGTGACGACACGTTAAACACTTGGCTATATAGTTCCTCAAGTAACTCATCTAAACTATAAAAGTCATTACTACGCGCTTGTTGCTGCGCTAAGCGATTTAAACGCTGTGCATTTAATAAAAGCGACAAGCTGTGCTGCACTGCAACCTCGGGTAATGCCATTGCATCGAGCGTTAACCCTGTGCGCCCAACTATGCTCTCGCGCGATTTAGACTCGCCATATGCTTTTGGCGGAATTAGCGATAACACAGATTCAGGAAGTAATAAGTTACTTGGCTTAAGTGTTGCAAAAATAGCGTTTACCGCTTCTTGCTGTGTTTTTTTATTAACGACTTGTGCGCCTTTTACGGGTGAGTCACTGCGTGTTTCGTATTCGTAATCAACACCGGCTATAAGTTTCACTGCAGCCTCAACCTGAAAACGGTGAAACAGATAAAGCGGAACTAGTTTTTCTTCTAATTGCGATAATGAGTCGCCCGTTTTAATATTATTAATACCAAACTGCGAAAGCGCTTTTTTACGTACGTCGAGTACTCTTAAAAGCTCCTGCGAAGGATTAGTGCCGTTATCCCATAAATGAGCTGTTGGATGCGCGCCACCTTTAGCACGAGCATCACTATCTGATATAAACTCAAGGCCTTTGGCTTTGTTCTCTTTTAAAATAGCAGCAAGTTCTGCGCTTTCATCTTGGTTAGTAAAATTGCTATAGCCATATTTAATTACTTGGGTATCCCACACGCCCATGCCTGTTGCATAGCCGCGCGTTACATCAAGCTTACCTTGTTCATTAAAACTAAGTAGCGGATGTGGGTAATCCATTACTGAGGCTCTATCCCCTACCGATGCTGCAAAGTTATGAGAAATACCTAACGTGTGGCCAATTTCATGTGCGCTTAATTGGCGAATACGATCAAGCGCCATTGCTTGCAAGTTTTTAGCAACTTCATTGCCTTTTGAATAAGGAGCAGCGAGAGCTTCGGCTATTAAAATATCTTGGCGAACACGCAATGAGCCGAGTGTTACGTGCCCTTTAAGTATTTCACCTGTACGTGGGTCGATTACCGAACTACCGTATGACCAACCACGCGTTGCACGGTGTACCCATTGAATGACGTTGTAACGAATATCCATAGGGTCGGCGCTACTTGGCAGCACTTTTACTATAAATGCATTTTTATATCCTGCCGCCGTAAATGCGTCGTTCCACCACTTTCCACCTTCAAGCAAAGCGCTTTTAACGGGCTCTGGAACGCCAGGATCAAGGTAATAAACAATTGGTTTAACAGGTTCACTAATAGGTAAGCTTGAATCCTTTTTAGTTAAACGATGGCGCGGTATATAACGCACATACATTGACTCGCCAAGTGGCGCTGCGTAATCTTTATGTTCTATACTCCAAAAACCTGATTGTGGATTAAACTTGCGCGGCGTGTAGTTATCGTCTGGTAATTGAATAAGTGAATGGTGCATGTGTACGGTAAGTGAGTATGGGTCGGCACTTACTTGGCGAACAAATTCACCTGGTTTTGTGCCTTTAAATGTAAGTACAGCTTCAAGCTCGGTGTTTTTTACAAATGCTTTTGAGCGATTCATATAAACGGCGCTACGTGACTCATCAAGGCTAAAGTTACCTTGCTTACGCGCCGCAAGCGTTCGGCTTACGCCGTGTACATCACTTAATAAATAAGGTGTGTAATCAATAAGTGCTGTGGCTTTATCTTCTGCGACCACTTTAAAACCAGCAAGTATACTTGATGCAAACGCCTCTTTAATACTTTGCTGTTCGGCCTTGTTACTTGTGTTGGCACGATAGTAAGTATTTACAGCCCGCAGCATTACTTTGTCGCCAAAACGCTCAAACTGCACAAGGTGAGTATTACCAAGCTGACCTCTATCAAGGCCTATGTCGTTAGAGCCAATACCGTAAGGCAAGCTTTGCTGCAGTAAAAATTGTTGTTCAAACTTATCAACTTTTAAATATACTTTTCCGTTTTGGGTATCGTAAAAAAACGAATAATAGCCCGGAAAATGATTCATTTGCGTAGTAAATTCATCAATTGACTTAATTGCTGCGTGCGCTTGAGTTATGATAGAGCACAGCACAGTAAAGAATATGTAACTTAGTAGTGGTATTTTTTTCATAATCTTATCTTTGTTATTTGTGTTTTAAGTACGATTAGGTGGTCCCATTATAGGGTGCTATTTAAACAATACAGTTATTTAAGACGAATTTCAGCGCTCTAAGCTAATCTCTCTCACATTATGATTGGTTTTAACACGTTATCAGGAAAATAGAATGCGTAGACTCCCTCCAGTATTACTTGAAGATGGTTGTTCAAGAGAACTTTTATCATTAATTCGAACAATTTTAGCGGCATGTAAAGAAATTTCGTTTCGCGTTGGTCAAGGCGCGCTTTCTGGCGTATTGGGCTCAACCCTTGATGAAAACATTCAAGGTGAAACTCAAAAAAAGCTCGATGTATTATCTAATCAGCTGTTAAAAGATATTTTACTGGAATCAGGTACGGTTAAAGCAATCGCCTCTGAAGAAGAAGACTACACAGTAGCAGGTAACCCAGACGCTAAATTTATAGTGGCATTTGATCCATTGGATGGCTCGTCAAATACCGATATTAACTCGCTTGTCGGTACTATATTTTCTATTATGGAAGCGCCTGAAGGTTCTGATGCCGCTGACGAAAGCATTTTTATGCAGCCAGGTCATAAGCAAGTTGCAGCAGGTTACGTACTTTACGGCCCGTCAACAATGCTTGCGCTGACTACAGGTAAAGGCACGCGTATGTTTACCCTTGATAAAACACAAGGCAGCTTTTTACTTACACAAGATTTTGCTGATATTCCTGCTGATACAAACGAATTTGCCATTAATACGTCTAACCAACGCCATTGGCAACCAGCTATGCAAAACTACATCGATGATTTGCTAGCAGGTGATACAGGCCCGCGCGCTAAAAACTTTAATATGCGCTGGATTGCAGCAATGGTGGGCGATGTGCATCGTGTACTTAGCCGTGGTGGTTTATTTACTTACCCTAGTGACACTAAAGATCCTAAAAAGCCAAATAAATTACGCCTACTTTACGAAGCAAATCCAATGGCTATGTTAGTAGAGCAAGCTGGCGGTATCGCATCAACCGGTACCGAGCGTATTATGGATATTCAGCCTGATGCAATCCACCAGCGTGTAGCCGTTATTTTAGGTTCTAAAAACGAAGTCGAAACGTGCTTGGGATATCATAAATAATCGCTTAAAACGATTGTCTTCAATTTAAAAAACCGCATTCAATTGAAATGCGGTTTTTTTGTAGGTGAGGTTTTACACCTCGCTTTTTAACCACCAAAGCCACGCTACATGAGCGCGAAATAAATTCGCACCTACAGGGTTGCATATATTGTAGGTGAGGTTTTACACCTCGCTTTTTAAACAAATCAAATTTTTACTAACGCAACTATTTGCTCAATCTTTTGATGGTTAAGCTCCCCCATTTGCTCACTATTACTGAGTGCATAAATAAAACCTTCGTGCTCTGCACAATCAATGTCATCTCGCGATTCAATTACGTTTGCCCAAAGCTCTAAATCATCTAAGTCTATTTCGTCACTTAAACAGCGCTTAAGTACATCAATTAAAACCTTGGTTGAGAGAGTATAATGAGTTTTATTGCTATCAGCAGGGCTTGAAACGATAACCGATATAGCTTCGTCCCTTTGCTCACCAAATGTAATAAATTCAGCTAATGCTTTTTGTGTATTCATAATATTTGTTATTCTTGGCTCACTGTTACTAAAAAGAATTATAATGACTCAACTTAACTGCGCTAAATGCCACCGTACTCTAACGTGTAATGTAGACGATATATCAGCGTGTTGGTGCAATGAGCTGCCGGCTATTTTACCGCTAGATATCACAGCAACAAGTTGTTTATGCCGCAAGTGCACGCTTAATAAAATAAATACTTTTTTAGAGGGTGTTTATACACAACCTATTAAAACTCAAATAGACTTTGCAAAACAATTTAGAGGTAACGACAATTTAATTGAAGGGCTCGACTACACCATGCAAAGTGGTTACATGATATTTAGTAAGTGGTTTTTTTTAAAGCGTGGTTCGTGCTGCAAAAATGGTTGTAAAAATTGCCCTTATGGTTTTAGAAAATAAAAACCATTTAATACAAATACGAGCAAACATTGGTTTTTACCTTCTCATTTTCTTCTCTTTCACTTCTTCTTGTGAATAATATTTTTAAGTACTGTTATTCACAAAGAGGTTTAGAGGCGCTGCGCTTTTAGAGTAAGTTATTGTATAAAAATAGTATTCAAATACGAGTAAGCACTGGTTTTTACCTTCTCACTTTCTTCTCTTTCACTTCTCCTTGTGAGTAATATTTTTAAGTACTGTTATTCACAAAGAGGTTTAGAGGCGCTGCGCTTTTAGAGTAAGCGATTGTATAAAAATAGTATTCAAATACGAGCAAACATTGGTTTTTACCTTCTCATTTTCTTCTCTTTCACTTCTCCTTGTGAGTAATATTTTTAAATACTGTTATTCACAAAGAGGTTTAGAGGCGCTGCGCTTTTAACGTGAGCAAGCTTTACATATCCAACACGTCTACTTTTCTCCCGTGGCGATGGGCAATGAATCACTTGCGCCCCACTCACTCCACGAGCCATCATAAACGCTTAAATTACTGTAACCACATTCAGTAGCAAATAACGCTAAAACACACGCTGTAATACCTGATCCACAGCTGAATTGTAGCTGCTGCGCATCATCAACCACGTCATTAAATATCGCTTTAATTTCAGTAAGTGGTTTTGCTTCACCTTTATTAAGTAAATCCATAAAAGGTAACGAGCGACTATTTGGGATATGCCCGCTACGCATACCTTTTCGGGGTTCACTTTCTTCGCCTGTAAAACGCTTATAAGCACGTGCATCTAGCAACACAGTGTTAGGCTCATCGATTGCGTCAACCACTTGTTGGCTATTAATAAAATACTCAGAATTATAGTTTGCCGTAAAATCACCTTTACCTAACGCTTTGCTATAACCTTGTTGTATGGCGTAACCGCTCTCTAACCACTTTTTAAGACCACCACTGAGTACTTTAACATTGTGATGCCCCATAGCTTTAAACATCCACCACGCTCTAGCTGCACTAAATAAACCGCCATCTTCGTATACAACTATAAACGAGTCGTTATTTACACCTGCATTTTGCATCACGTGGGTAAACTGCTGCTCGCTGCATACCGTACTTGGTAAGGGATTTGATCTATCGGCCAATTCGTTTTTTATGTCAAAACGTTTAGCGTTAGGCAGCATTGCTTGCGGCGAATAAGTACCCAAAACACCTGGGCGCAGCATACCTGCATCAAATATCACTAATGCAGGATTATTAAGTTGCTCGTGTAATTGCTGACAGCTAATTAGGTTTTTCATTAATTATTTAGCACTACATATTTTGTCTAATACGTTTCTTAATTTTGTACTAGATGTATGAGAGGTATAAGAGAAATAACATATTTCAACATTAAACTTTTTAAAGTCAGCTTCTATTTGGTTCCACTTATCGGTGCCCTTCCAATCATCACCCACGAACATTTTATCAAACTTTAAGTTGTTCCAGGCTTCTTCTTTGTCATAGTTAACCTGGGGAACAACTTCATCAACAAATTTTATTGCTTCAACTATTTCCATACGCTCCTGAAAAGGAATCACTGGTTCTTTATTTTTAGCTGACTTGCTTAACTCATCGGTAGTAATACCCACAATTAAGTAATCACACTCTAATTTGGCTCTTTTCAGAATATTTAAATGACCTATGTGGAATAAGTCAAAAACACCCGTTGTATATCCAATTTTTTTCATTTCTAAAGCCCAATTATAATTTAGAGTTTATAAATCCTTTTAGTAGTTCGATTACATCCAAATACTTTTGTAATAGTTACTTATTTTTTATTAAATATTGAACAATTCTGTTACTTGCTTTACCGTCCATTTTACCCGCTAACTTTTCTGATAAAGACAATCTAATATTAGCTAAGCTTTCTGGTTCAGCCAGTTGTTGTTCAACTAACTTTTTAAGGTTTTTATATTTTTTGGCGTGTATAGCAACATTCGCATACTCACCATAATCTTGATCCATTCGCTTTTTAAAACGATATGAAAATATTCCTTTGTATCCCCAACGCAACTTCAAAAAATCGCACCAAATGACCGGCTTGTTTAACAGAGCAAATTCAAATAAAGCTGATGATGCATCACTAATCAATAAATCTGCTTTATCTAAAAAAGGCACTAACGAATAATCTTCTACTTTTGCTAAATATACATTGGGATACGTTGACCAATGATCTAGCAATTTCACGTGTTTTTTATAACGCTCTTTACTAATAGAAAAGTAATGAGGTTTTATTAAGATGTTGTAATCGCCAAAATGTTCCGGCCAATTTTCAGGAAATAACTCTAAGCTGCTTGGATAAAATGTAGGAGCGTATAAAATAGTTTGTTTTTTATTATCAAAGTTAGTTAATTCTAACGTGCCATCAATTTTTTCCTTATTGAAAATAGGGTCTAATTTGCAAAAGCCTACATCAACAAATTCATCATTTGGATACATTGATTTTAAACGGTTTAGTCTGTACTGACCTTCAACAAACCTAACTGTCATTGCTTGACTAGACTTAGTATAGTAACTTGATTTAGGGCCTATTCCATGTCCGAGCTGAGCGCTTTTAGATACTTTATGTAAGCGGTCTAGGTAACAAAAAGAGTTAGCAAAAAAAACCCAATCAGCTTTTTCATTTTCGTAATAAGCAATTGATTGTTGTTGTTCGTTAACCCAGATGTGCTCTAAGTCATAATCATCTATAACACGCTGGATTAAGTGTTCATGGCTATTTTTATAAAATACAAATTTACTTTTGATGCCATTTTTACATAATTCTTTATATACAGGGATATACTGAGGGAGATAGTAAAGACTTTGCGTATCAAAAATTATATTCATATAGGATCACTATTATTTTTTCTTTATATTCTACCTTGAAAGCAGCATAACAAAAACAAAGTGATTACATTTTTATAATTTCACCACGAAGTGGTGCCATTCTAGAGAGAATATCGTTTTGTAAGCTATGGCTAATATTTTGCTCATTCATTGCATTTATAAGCAAATCAACCACATGATTAAAGTCTTTCTCTGTAATATGCATACCAGTATGAATTGCCACCATAGAGTCGCCATCATATGTACACGGGCCTTCTACTAGCATGCACATATGAGTAATAAACCCTTGGCGAAAGTACGCTATATTGCTGTGTTCAAAGTAATGAATTATCTGCTCGTCATTACCTATTTGATAGATAAAGCTATCAACAATTCTACCTATCCCCGCTTTACCATCGAGCTTTTGATAAAGCGATAATTGTGTTGAGCTAGCACAACTACAAAGCAATCCTACGCATACTATAAAAATACCAACGCTTTTCATTACCAATACCCTGTTACCGATAAATACCAACCTGTTTGATCGTCAGCCCCTGCAATGCTTCCTAAATCAAGGTAAGCCGCTGTCACACTTACGTGCTTATTAGGCATCCATGCTACAAATAAGTCTTTCCAATCTTGTTCGCCTAAGTTTAAGTTATTTGATTTTTGACGATACTCAACACCTACGGCTACTTCACGACTAAAAAATATAGCGGTGCTGCCTTCAAATAGCACTTTACCACTACCATTTTCTCCACCGTAGCCAAGCAAACCAAGTTGATTAGCTTCGCTGTATCGTGTAGTTACGTTCCAAAACCAGTTATAACCAGCAATGGCCCCTAAATGTAATTTACTAGCAGCGAGGTAATAGTCAGTGCCGCTAGTATCTTCTGCGCCTACAAGTGTTGCAATACTGCCATCATCCAGTGATTTATGCTGAATACCTAAGCTAAGTTGTGGCCAATCACTGTAAACAATATCACCATATAAACGTATTTTAGCACCTGTAATTGATTGCTCTATTTCAGCATCAAGTGCTGGTACATCAAAGCGCTGTTGGGCATAGCTCAGTTCAACACGATTAAATAAATTAAGCTGTGCACCACATACATCAAGTGTGTAGTCGGTTACATCTGCGCGGCTACAAAAACCATTTACCGAAAATTCATCATCACTTGCGTACCCAGCAAGTTGTGCCCATGGCACAATACCGCCGCCACCGCTGCCTTCTATTTGAGAGACTCCCGGCGTAGCTAGCAGTTTTCCATTGCTTGCAACACTCGGTAAAGTAAATATTAATAACAGACTAGCTAATAAACATTTAATTTTTTTCATAGTATTCCTCTAGCCATCTCTCTAATAGCTCTGCTTTTAGAGGCCTACTTAGGTAATATCCTTGTGCATGGTCGCAATGCATACTTTTAAGTAGATTTAACGAGCCAAGCGTTTCAACCCCCTCAGCTACAACCGAGAAGCCTAGCTGGTGCCCCAGCGTAATTGATGATTGCACTATAAATTGATCTTTTTGTGACTCATCAAGCTTTAAAATAAAGCACTTATCTAGCTTAAGCTCATCAATAGGTAACATTTTTAATCGACCAAGTGATGTTTGCCCTACACCATAATCATCTAATGATATTTTAACGCCAATTGCCTTAAGATTTTCGAGCGCTTTAATGCCTTTCTCTTCGTTTTCGATCATATCGCGCTCAGTAAGCTCAATAGTGATCAACTTAGGATCTACTTTGTGTTTTTTAAGTGTGCGTACTAATGCGGAATGAAAACCTGGAAATGCTATATCTTGCGCAGATACATTTATTGCAGCCTGTAAGTTTATATTTTTAGATTGCCAATCAGCGACTTGTGCAATAACCGTATTAACTACCCACGCGGTTAGCTCAACGATAAGCCCCGACTGCTCCGCTAAGTCAATAAATAGCTCGGGGTTAACCCAGCTTCCGTCTTTTCGTTGCCAACGAATAAGTGACTCAACTTTATCTATTTTTTGCGTTTTCATGTGTAATTTAGGCTGATAAGTCATAAATAACTGGCCATCGTCATCACTAATTGCCTGCTTTAATTCATCAAGCATTATTAAGCGTTCTAAATGCGCTTCGTCCTCACCATTTTGATAGTGATGTATGCTTTCTTGATTATTGGCTGCACTTTCTACTGCGATCAATACACGGCGCATTAAGTCATCACTCGCGATGCCTTGCGTAGGATACTGCACAATACCCGCACTGAAGCGTAAATTAATTTTAAGTGTTTGAATTGTATAGCACGCTTGTAATTGTGCCATTAAACCCACAATACCGCTTTTTTGCTCACGTACTGCAGCAGTCGGAAATACCGTTAAAAACTCATCGCCACCAATACGTGCATGAAAGCCCCCTAATTCATCCGAAAACTCACTTATTCTGCAAGCAACCGCTTTTAAACAGTCATCGCCGATGCGCGGGCCTAACTTGTCGTTAATATGACGAAGACCTTTTATGTCTATTGCAACAAGCGTGTACTCGGCTGATGAGTCTAACTCATCATCAAGCACCTCAAGCATGGCTGAGCGGTTATAAAAGCCTGTTAGGGAATCGTGCCTGGCTTGAAAGCTAATTTGTTGCTCGCGCTGATTAATATCATTACCCATGCTATCAAACGCTGCGACTAGCGTGTCTATTTCGGTACTTTGCCTTTGGCCTTTAAACTCAAAGGCATAATTACCTTGTGCAAATTGCCTTGCAATTACAGCTAGTTGAGTAAGTGGCGTAGTTAAATTATTTGCAAATATGCTGCTCGTAATAACACCTACAAACATAGTTAAAATAGCTAAAATAATAAGTGTAAATAAGAGCTTATCAAAGTCATTATAGCTTTGTGTTAAATCAGCACTCAGTAAAATAATTATGGGATGGGTCAATAACGATGGTAGGTCTATATCGCGGTTACGATACACCAAGTACTCACCAAAAAAACGCGATGTGGTTACGGTACTAAAATAGCTAACAGGTTCAAATTGCTCAGGGCGATTAGCTAATGAGCTAATAACAATATCGTCAGCACTGCCTATAAAACTTACATCCATGCCTGTTAAGCTTTTTAGTTCATTAGCTACATTATCATCAATTTTAAAACCTACTAAACTATAGGCTACTGTTCGCGGTGCTTTTACAGGTAATAAAATAACTTGATACAGCTCGTTATTAAGCACCACAAAACTAGACTCTTCTGGCGCACTTAAAAGCTCTTCCATTAGCGGTTTTAAGTCATGTGCAAAAGCATCTTCATTTGTATTAGCCGAAATTAACTTACCCGACAAATCAAGTAACAGCATTAATTCAGCATCAATACGCTGGCTATGGTTGAATAGCACACTGCTTATTGTACCGGCATCTCGCGTTGCTACAGCTTGCTTAAAACCAAAGTCGGAGGTGAGTACTTTTGCTGCGGTTAGTAGTAGGCTTTCTTTTGATTTTAAATATTGCTTATAAACATTTTGCGCTACGGTAATGTCTTGATTTACTTTTTGTTCTTGAAACTTACTCGTAGACCACCAAAAACTAAACAAGCTGACCATAGTGGTTAATAACACTAAGCCAACACATAAAATGGTTATGCGATTTCGTAAACTATTAGTCATTACCAGCCTTAAACTTACTACCAAAAGTGTTTCTAGGTGCTGGAGAGGATGTATTTACAGTTATCTGTAACTGTTTTTGAGAATTAATTGTTATCATTTTTTTATTCTCCAATGGCGCTGTTTGTAAAGGATGCCATACACTCACTTGTGCAGGTAGTGTATTTATAGGCAAACTTACATGGCCTTTTTTATCTGTTTTATATACGGATTCACTACTCGCTACATAAATATAGCCCACCATAGAATCATGAATATTACACCCTAAAACAACAACACCTTGCTGCTCAAACGTAATCGGCTCTTTTGGTTGACCTGAATATAATCTTAGTTGAAAAGGCTTAGCTTGTGAAAAAGAATAAACATGATGGCGAATATTATCGCTGTTAGGAAAGTTAACTTTTTGACCCTGTTGTACAACTAATAATTCGGGTAAAAACTGCTTATGAACTTGATCCATTATAGCAATGGGCAAATTTGATGGTGTGGCCTGCTTGTCAGCAATATTAAGCTCAACCACTGCACCTGATAACTTTTGGCCGTGTTGATCTTGTATTACTAAATCAATATTAGCACTTAAAGCAAACTGACTAAAAAACAAACCTATAGCTAAAAAGTAACTGCTTTTTACAAATTTTTGCAATGCCCGTTCAAACATAACAACACCTAAATATTAATGTTAGGTTAAGTTAATTAGAGACGAGCACTAATTGCAAGAATTATAGCCCAGTAACTAAAAATAAAGACTTAGTTACTGGCTTTGTTAGCACTTAAGTGCTGCTATTTAACAATTAATCCGTAATCGTTATCTAAAATAGTAATTACTTCTTGGCGAGGATCTTCAGGGATCACAATATCTTCACCCACAATTTTGCTCGCTATGCCAACATAGGTATTTGACACTTCAAGCATTACTGATTCTGGTAAAATATAATCTTTAGCTAACTGCTCACGCTCATTCATGCGATCTTTATTTAATAATACGTCGCTCTCTGGCACATTATTAATAAGTAATTGGCGAAAGCCTTCTTTAGAATTTTCAACAATTTTACCGTCTTGATAAGCAGATTCATCCCAAATACGTGATGAATCTGGCGTGCCTACTTCATCAATATAAATAAGCTGTTGCGCGCCATTTAAATCCTCTACATAACCAAACTCAAATTTTGTATCTACAAAAATCTGGTCAAGCTTCGCTAATTCATCACTAATTAATTTAAAACCTTCAACTAACAGTTTTTCGTATTTGGTTACGTCATCTGCCGATTTAAAGTTAAATACATCTAAATTATTAGTAATGTTAGCGCGGGTAATATTTACATCATCAACGGCCGGAATATCGGCAACACCTTCAATAATACCTTTTGTTGATGGCGTAATTAAAACGTTATCAAGTTTTTGATTGGCTTTTAAGCCCTCTGGTAAATCAATACCACAAAAATTACGTATGCCTTTGGCGTAATCGCGCCACATGCTACCCGTAATATATTGGCGAGCAATTGCCTCTACTTTTACTGTACTGGCTTTGCGTACAATCCACACATACGGATGCGGAATATCAACAATATGATTACCCGCAAGGCCTGCTTTATCAAATAACTTAAACCAATGGGCTGCCACTGAATTTAACGCTATACCTTTACCTGGTACGCCATTTAAACCATTTTCACCTTGCCAAATGCAATCAAATGCAGAGATTCGGTCTGAAATAACCATAATAGCAAGCTCAGTACCTGTCGGTACTTGGTAGCCTTTGTCTTTAATTAATCGTGCGCTGTCTTCATCAGTTAACCAATAAACTGAACGAACTTTACCGCTGTGTACTTCACCTTTGGTACGAATGGGTAAATCATCGTTTACGTCTAAAACTTTATAGCTAGTCATGCTATCTCCGGGGTTAGGGATGCTCTTTGAGCAAAGTATGGTATGGGGTTATATGAGCTGTATAATAATCTAGCCAACCTCAAAGCTCAATCGGATGCTTAAAACAAATAAAGGCATATATTTATAAGCGAGTCGCAATGGGGTAAACTTAATGTGCTAACCAGCCTGAGGAGATAGCTTGAACTACTTAACTGCCACTAAAAATAAAAAATACTTGATGTATATTTCTCAAAATTACTCGTACGCTATTTTGAGACCTTTGCAGGCTGCAATATTAGCTAATGGTGGTGAAGTACGCTGGTTTTTAGCTGGTAGCGAAGTAAACCCCAACTTTTTAGCCGCAAACGAGCAGCGTTTAGATACAATTAAACATGTTAAAAGCTGGGCTCCAAACATTACATTTATACCAGGCAATATAATTCCTAATTTTATTCCTGGTAAAAAAGTGGCTGTATTTCACGGGTTCAATTCAGGAAAATTAAATCGGAAAGGGCAAGAGGATCACTTTAACATTCGTGGTTGTTACGATTTATATTGTACGCAAGGTCCAAATACAACAACCCGATTTAAAGAGCTAGCTAAGCAGCATGGTTTCTTTAAAGTAACTGAAACTGGCTGGCCAACACTCGATCCGCTTTTTAACGATACCTTAAATAACCCTTATATAAGTGACGACTCTCGCCCTACTTTACTTATATGCTCTACTTTCTCACGAAAGCTGTCACTTGCTCCTAAATTATATGAGCAAATAAAACATTTTAGTGAACAAGGTAAGTGGCGTATTTTGATGCAATTTCATCCTAAAATGCCTGCCGAATGGGTTAATAAATACAAAGCGCTGAGTAACGAAAATCTAACATTTATTGAAACCGATAATGTATTGCCGTTACTCCAAGCAGCCGATGTTATGCTGTGCGATACATCGTCAGTTCTTTTAATGTTCTTACTACTACGTAAACCGGTAGTCACGTTTTGTAATCAAAAACCACTTCCTCATTTACTCGATATTACCGACGCTGATGAAGTAGAAGCAGCTATTGAACATGCGCTTACTAAACCTAGTGATTTAATGCAAAACATAGAAAGCTATTGCCAAGAACTTCATCCGTATACCGATGGTCAATCTAGCCAGCGCGTATTAAATGCAGCTAATGAATTTTTACAAAGTAACGATAAACTAAAATCCAAACCACTAAATATAATAAGACAGCTTAAAATGCGTAAAGATCTAAACTACTGGGGTTGGTAACCAGATAATGATAAATCTAAAAAACGTTACTTTTAAATGGCATAAAAGCGATAGCTCACCCACGCTCAACATAAAAGAGCTAGTTATTGAAAAAGGTGAGCGTATTTTTTTACATGGCCCTAGTGGCTCTGGTAAATCGACATTATTAGCGATTCTTGCTGGTATTAATACCGCTACCAGCGGTGAGGTATCAATTTTAAATCAAAACCTCAGTACGCTAAGTAATACTGCCCGCGATGCATTTAGAGCCGACCATATTGGCTATATTTTTCAAAACTTTAACCTGCTTCCTTATTTAACTCCTATTGAAAATATAACGCTTGGGTGTGAGTTTTCAAAAAGCCGAAAACAAAAAACATTAAAGCAATCATCAAATAAAAACTCTGCCTTACAAAAAGAAGCGATGCAGCTATTAAATGCTTTAGGTCTTACTGTGCAGTATCACCATAAAGATGTAGCGACATTGAGTATTGGACAGCAACAGCGCGTTGCTGCAGCTCGCGCATTTATAGGCAGCCCTGAATTAATAATTGCTGATGAGCCCACCTCCGCACTCGATACAAATAACCGTGAAAGCTTTATAAAGTTACTGTTTGAGCAGGCAACGTTATCTAATAGTACGCTGGTATTTGTGAGCCACGATGAAACACTAAAGCCTTTATTTGACCGCTCTATTGACCTTATAAGTTTGCAGGAACAAGTATGATTCTCGCTAAACTTGCTTACAAAAGCTTATTAAATCGCCGCGCAAGTGTACTATTAACACTATTTACTATCGCAATTAGCGTAATGCTACTTTTAAGTATTGAACGTGTACGAATTGATGCTAAAAGTAGTTTTAGTAATACTATTTCGGGCACTGATTTAATTGTGGGTGCACGTACCGGCGACATACAGTTGCTGCTTTCGTCAGTATTTAGAATTGGCCATACTAATAACGGCGTAAGCTGGAAAAGCTATGAATACATAACAAGTCAGCGAGGCGTAAAATGGAGCATACCCATAAGCCTAGGCGACAGCCATAAAGGCCAAGCGGTACTAGGCACAACACTTGATTACTTTAGCCATTATCGCTTTGCAAAAAAACAAAATTTAACCTTTAACAAAGGCCACCCTTTTGCTGCAATTAACGATGTGGTGCTAGGTAGTGAAGTTGCAAATAAATTAGGTTATAAACTTAACGACTCTATTGTTATATCGCACGGTATGGGTAATACCAGTTTTCATCATCATGATGATAACCCATTTAAAGTCGTTGGTATTTTAAACCCAACAGGCACGCCTGTTGATAAAACGCTGCATATTCCTTTGGCTGCAATCGATTTAATTCACGGCGGTTCAAGTCCAGCTCACGCTGAACACGCTGAACACGCTGAACACGCTGAACACGCTGAACACGCTGAACACGCTGAACACGCTGAACACGCTGAACACGAAAAGCATAATGATTTAACAGGTCATCCTAAACAAATTACAGCATTTTTAATGGGATTTAATTCGCCTTTGTACACACTACAAATTAGGCGCAATATAAATCAATATAAGCCAGAAGCCCTGCTTGGGATTATGCCAACCGTAACACTTAAAGAGTTATGGGAAATGCTCGCCATAGTAGAAAAAATACTGTTACTATTCTCAGCTGTTGTCGTGTTAGTAAGCCTACTTGGCATGCTAACGACATTGCTTGCAAATTTAAGTCAGCGTCGTCGCGAACTTGCTATATTACGTTCGGTAGGCGCTCGCCCTTGGCATTTATTTACACTTATAAGTATTGAGTCACTACTGACCACTTTGCTTGGTTGCCTAGTAGGTAGTGCGCTTTACTATTTAGTTATTTTTTCAGCCGGCGGTTACTTACAAAGTCATGCCGGTATAAGCGTAAATATCACAATACTCTCTTACTATGAACTGGGCTTAATCGGCGTTATTATGGCAGCTGGTTTTATTATTGGCTTAATACCCGCTACTCGCGCTTATTTTTATTCACTCAGCGATGGCATGAGTATAAAAGCATAATTTTTAGGTACTCTATGACATTTTTTAAAACAGCAGTTAATTACAGCTTGTGTATTAGCTTATTATTTATAAGCTTTATAAGCAGTGCCAATCCACCAAAAGAAATTTTTTGGGAAGACTTAATCCCTAAAAACCACGTGCAAATAGACACTCAAGCACAAGCTAATCACGAAGGTAGTGATCAAAACTGGGTGCAACCCGATTTAGATGCACCAGTAGTAAAAGCACTTGATGGCCAATCGGTGAGTTTGCCCGGTTTTGTTGTACCACTTGAGGGCGATAGCGAAGTAATTACCGAGTTTTTACTCGTTCCTTATTTTGGCGCCTGTATACACGTACCACCACCACCGCCAAATCAAATAGTCCATGTAACAATTAAAGGTGGAGTACCAATAGATAGCCTATACGACGCAATTGTTGTAACTGGAATAATAAGTACACAAACATGGGCGGGTGAAATAGCGCAGGTAGGATATAAAATGAAAGCGGTCGGTGTAGCACCGTTCGAGCTTTAAAATAAAGGGCCAGCTTTTAAAGCTGGCCCTTAAATATCATTAAATTTAGAATCGATAAAATTTACACAACTAAATATTCAAATAACTAGATAACTAGATAACTAGATAGCTACTTTTGGCAATTTGAGCAAAAAATAGTACTGCGCTGCCCCAATCTAATTTCTTCCAATTCGTTTTCACACGTCATACATGGCTTGCCTTTGCGCCCATATACTAATAACTCTTGAGCAAAATACCCTGGCTTACCATCACTTTGTGCAAAGTCTTTAAGCGTTGTACCACCTTGTATTATAGCCGCAGCAAGCGTGTCTTTTATAATAGGGATAAGTGCTTGATAACGTTTGAGCGATACTTTTCCCGCTTCTCGCTTTGGATGTATACCCGCTTTAAATAACGATTCATTCGCGTAAATATTACCAACACCAACCACCACTGCGTTATCCATAATAAATTGCTTTACGGGTACTTTTTTATTGCGCGACTGTTCGTACACGCGTTTAGCAAAAAAATCATCGGTAAGCGGCTCAGGGCCAAGCTTAGAGAGTAGCTTATGCACTTCACCTCGCTCTTGCCATAAGCAGCAACCAAAGCGACGAGGATCGTTTAAGCGCAGTGCTTTACCGTTGCCAAAAATAAACTCAACATGGTCATGTTTTTTAAGCGGCTCATTTTTTTCTACAACACGTAAATTACCCGACATACCCAAGTGTAAAATAGTGCTGCCCAGTTCGCAGTGTAAAAGTAAATATTTAGCTCGTCGTTCAATACTAGTAACAATTAGCCCTTCAAGCTGATACACGTCATCAGGCACTGGCCAGCGCATACTGGCATTGTAAATATTTACCTTAGTAACTACTTGGTTTTGTACGTGGGGAGTGATGCCCATTCGGCTCACTTCTACCTCTGGTAATTCAGGCATTAATTAGACTCACTTTGTGAAAAATCAAAACTAGGAAATAACTGCTGTGCAGTTTTTAAATCGAGTGCGAGTATTCGTTGGCTACTCTTTTCGAGTAAGTAATATTGCCCATCGCCTTTATAAAGCAAATAAACCCAAGGTAAACTCTCGCCAGCCAACTCAAATGTAGCAACATATAAAGGCTCATTAGGATTAAAAACAACAGATTCGTTAACGCCCATTAACTGCGCGCTTTGCCATTGGTTAATTAAATCACTAAGTTGCTGCTCAGATGCTTGCCACACAAGCGGTATGTCTTTTTGTAGTGGGGTTGTACGCCAGCTTGTTCCTATTCGCTCAATTTTTTGATCAACAAATTGCAGTGTCAGTACAAAACTTTGCTGGGGGAGTACGGCTTGTAATGTTGGTTTATCCTCCCCTCCAAAAAGTTGCTTATGCCAGCCATTTAAGAAGAAGATCATAATCAACATCGAAAATATTATAACGTTGTTCCAACCTTTACGGCCCAGTCGCATATTAATACACCTAGTAAATTCAAGATTTTAAAGTGTAACTAAAACTTAATTGCGCTGTCTATATGTTAAAGGCCGCAGACTTTGTTAGAATATCGGCAAATTTAAAGGAGTTCCGTCAATGTCTATGTATGTAGTGGGCCATAAAATCCCAGATTCAGATTCTATTTGTGGTGCAATTGCACTGGCTTATTTAAAAAACCAAATCGATGAGCCTGCAATTCCAACTCGTCTTGGTGAAATTTCACCTGAAACTCAATTTATCCTTGATAAATTTGGCTTCGAAGCACCAGAGCTTAAATTAAGCTACGCGGGTGAAGATGTGTATATTGTAGATCACACAGAAAAAACACAAGCACCCGATGATATCGACCAAGCTCGCGTTGTTGGCGTGGTAGATCACCACAAATTAGGTGACTTAACATCATCTACTCCGCTTGAATGCTGGATTCGTCCTGTTGGTTGTTCAAACACTATTATTAAAATGATGTACGACTTCTACAGCGTAGAAATCCCTAAAGACATCGCGGGTATTATGATGTGTGCAATTTTAAGCGACACTGTCATATTTAAATCACCAACATGTACCACTGCCGATATTAAATGTGTTGAAGCGCTTGCTGAAATTGCAGGTATCGAGGACTTTAAAGAATTGGGTATGGATATGTTCCGCGTTAAATCTGCGGTAGAAGACACACCAGCACGTGATTTAGTAATGCGTGACTTTAAAGACTTCAACATGAACGGTAACCTAGTAGGCATTGGCCAGCTAGAAGTAATCGACCTTGCTGTTTTTGACGATATTAAAGCAGACCTTGCAGCCGATATTGCTAAGCTTAAAGTTGAGGGCAACCGCCACTCGGTATTTTTACTGCTTACCGATATAATGAAAGAAGGCTCAGAAATGCTAATTGTATCTGACGATGCAAACTTAGTTGAGCAGGCTTACGGTGTAAAACCAGAAAATGATAAAGTATGGTTAGAGGGTGTACTGAGCCGTAAAAAGCAAGTAGTACCACCACTACAAGATGCATTCACAAAAATCTAATGATACCAATTTTATTAAAAACATGATTATTTTATCGCATTAAATAGCTCACTAATTTAATGCTATTGGTATAACGTTTTTTTATTTAAAAGCCTTGTTGGTTATGCCAACGAGGTTTTTTTTATATCAATTCACTAATCATATTTTAAAAAACAAAAAACCCAGCCTAAGCTGGGTTTTTAAATTCTAAAAGAACTAAAATTACTTAATTTTAGCTTCTTTAAAAAGAACATGTTTACGAATCTTTGGATCAAACTTTTTGATTTCCATCTTCTCAGGCATGTTACGTTTGTTTTTGTCAGTAGTGTAGAAAAAACCAGTACCGGCAGTTGAAACTAAACGGATTTTATCGCGCATGATTCAGATCCTTAAACTTTAACGCCGCGAGCACGGATTTCTGTAAGAACCGTGTCGATGCCTTTTTTATCGATAATACGCATACCTTTAGTAGTAGTGCGTAATGTTACAAAACGTTTTTCACTTTCAACCCAAAAACGGTGTGTTTGTAGGTTAGGTAGGAAACGACGTCTAGTCGCGTTTCTCGCGTGTGAACGGTGATTACCAACCGCAGGACGCTTACCTGTAACTTGACATACTTTAGACATGTCTATATATCTCCAATAACTTCGCTCGAGCTTAATTTAATCTAAGGCCGTGTATTTCCGCCCTAGAGATAAATCGAAGGGCGCTCTTTATACAGCTTTTACAGGCAAAGATCAAACACTGATCTATCCAATCAGCTCATATATGTAAATTTGATAGCGGCTAATTATAAAGATCGAATGCCCTTAGGGAAAGTAAAAACTGCATTTAAATTAAACTAATTTGCCAAAACACGTTAAACAGCTCATTTTTAACACACTTCTGTATCTAACAAAGCTAAATCAGGCCTCGCTCGGCAAACGAAACACACGTTTCTCCACCAACAATGATGTGATCGAGCACACTTATGTCGACCAATTGCAGTGCTTGCTGCAATTTATTAGTAATAAGTTTGTCTGCTTGGCTCGGTTCTGCAATACCACTTGGATGATTATGCGCAAAAATAACAGCGGCTGCATTATTTTTAAGGGCAGCCTTTACCACTTCACGCGGATAAACGCTGGCAGAATTAATTGTGCCATAAAAAAGTATTTCATCTTTTACTAATCTATTTTGGCTATCCAGATATAACACCATAAATACTTCTTGTTGCAAACCTCGCATTTGAATTGTTAGGTAATCGTAAACTGAGTTTGGCGAATTAAACACGGCGTCTCGTTGGCAACGCTCCTGCATATAACGTTGGCTTAGCTCTAACACAGCTTGTAGCTGAACATACTTAGCGGTCCCTAACCCCTTTTGAGAGCAAAACTCCTCAATGCTGGCATTAAACAAATTATGAAGTGTTTTATTCTCGTTTAATAAATGCTGAGCCAACTCAATTACATTCATTCCCGGTAACCCTGTTCGTAAAAATATGGCAAGAAGCTCTGCGTCAGTCAGCGCCTTAGCTCCCTTTGCTATGAGCTTTTCACGAGGTCGAAGTGAGTTTGGTAGTGAAGTCAGTTGCATTATTCATCCTTGAGAGGCGAAAGTGTCTTATAAATGTAATGCAAATTTGAAATTTAGCCTGTTATTTCGAATTAAAAAACTTCGCTGTATGGGTAAAGATTTGTTATTTTAAGCCCAATATTTAATAAAAGCTGATGAACATCCATGACTAACTTAACAAACAAAAAAATTGTACTAGGTATTACCGGCGGTATTGCAGCTTATAAATGTGCAGAACTCGTTAGGCGATTAAAAGACTCTGGTTGTGAAGTAAAAGTAGTTATGACTGAATCAGCTAAACACTTTATTACACCACTGACCATGCAAGCCGTTAGTGGGGAAATAGTCTCTGACTCATTACTAGACCCTTCTGCTGAAGCTTCAATGGGGCATATTGAATTTGCAAAATGGGCTGACTTAATTTTAGTTGCTCCAGCGACGTGTAATATTATTGCTAAAATGGCAGCCGGCATTGCTGACGACCTACTAACGACGTTACTGCTAGCAACGCCTGCAAAAGTCGCAGTTGCACCAGCCATGAACCAGCAAATGTATGCACACGCAGCAACACAAGCTAATTTAGCCACATTAAAAGCACGTAACGTACTTATTTGGGGCCCGGGTAAAGGTGAGCAAGCGTGTGGTGATATAGGCGCTGGACGCATGTTAGAGCCTCATGAGCTAGTTGCGCTATGTATAGCAAAAGAGCAACCGCAATTACTTGCAGGAAAAACAATTACAATAACAGCAGGCCCAACGCGTGAGCCTCTCGACCCGGTACGTTTTATATCAAATCACAGCTCTGGAAAAATGGGCTATGCACTGGCAGAAGCCGCGTTGCAACTCGGTGCTAAGGTTAATTTAATTTCGGGTCCGGTCACTATAAAAGCCCCTACTGGCGTAAACCTTATCAATATAGAAAGCGCTGAGGAGCTATTAACTGAGTCACTTACCTATGCACCACAATCAGATGCTTTTATAGGTTGCGCTGCTGTTGCGGATTATCGAGCTGCAAACATTGCGACTCAAAAAATGAAAAAGCAAGGCGACGAACTCACTCTTACTTTAACTAAAAACCCTGACGTAATTGCAGCTATTGCCAATCTTAAACAAAACCGTCCTTATACTGTGGGGTTTGCCGCCGAAACTCAAAATGTAGAAAGCTATGCTAAAGGTAAACTAAAGAATAAAAATCTAGATATGATTTGCGCTAATGACGTATCAAAAAGTGGCTTAGGGTTTAATTCCGATCATAATGCTTTAACACTGTACTGGCATAACGAACAACTAGAATTACCAACTACAAGTAAAATAGAAATAGCTCGCAAGGTGATCGAACAGCTGGCTAAACATCTATAAAAAGGCTGGAAACAAACTGAATAAAACATTAACATACGCCAATCATTTGAACAAAAAATGACTAGGGTTCTTAACTGCGCCACTAAGAATAACTAATAAAAAGGAATGTTCATGCCTGCGACAAAAAGAAGTAATCGCAAAGAGCAAATACTGCAAGCACTCGCACAAATGTTAGAAACTAATTTAGGACAACGTATCACCACAGCAAAACTAGCTGCTGAGGTGGGTGTGTCTGAAGCCGCGCTATACCGTCATTTTCCGAGCAAAGCGCGTATGTTTGAGGGCTTAATTGAGTTTATTGAAGATACCCTTTTATCTCGTATAAATATTATTATTGAAAACGAAAAAGAAAGCCAAACGCGCATTTATAACATTCTATTATTACTTCTAACCTTTGCTGAAAAAAATCCAGGCATTACTCGTATTTTAACTGGCGATGCTCTGCAAGGTGAGCAGGAACGTTTACGCGAGCGGGTACAAAGCTTGTTTGAAAAACTAGAAACTCAGTTTAAACAAGTACTTCGTGAGCGTAAATTACGTGAAGGTAAAAACTTTCAAAGTGATGAGCTTACACTTGCAAACTTTTTACTTGCCTACGTTGAAGGCAAAATGAATCAGTTTGTACGTAGCGACTTTAAAGCAAAGCCAAGTGTTCAATTTGAAAAACAATGGCTTGAGCTACAAAAAATTTGGCTGTAATGTTTGCTAAATTAATAAATTAAATACCAAAAAACGACCTACGGGTCGTTTTGTCGTATGTAGCTGCCATTTATCTGATCCGCTCGAATTGTGAGCCAAACTCGTTACAATGAAACAATGTCATAATACGAGAATCAATAATGAAAACAAAACTCACCTTATTAAGCACGGCACTCGTTGCCAGCTTAACTAGCACCGGCATATACGCCAAAGAATCGCTACAATTTAAAGACGTATTTAGTTTTAAATCAGCTAAAAGCACACAACTATCTGACAATGGCCAAGTACTCACTTTTAGTGCAACGCCGTATCGTGGAAATGCAACTGGCCAAGTTTACTCACTACAAAGCAATACTCTCATCGCAGAAGTAGAGCGCGGCACTAAGCCTCATATTAATAAAGCCGCTAACTGGGTCGCTTTTACACAAGTACCTACCTTACTTGAAAAAGAAACAACCAAAAAAAAAGACACACTTAAAAACAATCTGGTACTCGTAAACACACAATCAGGTGCCCAACAAAGCTTTGCTGATGTAAAAGATTACACGTTATCTGATGACGGTATGTGGCTTGTTTATCGTTTGAATAAAAAAGACGATGACGCAAAAGTAGACGATAAAACCGATAGCGCTAAAAACGAAGTAGACAACGCTATCACGCCCGATAAAAAAGATAAGAGCTATGCGCTTGTTATCGTAAATTTATCTGATAAACGCACCCATACAATAGAAAACGTATTTAGCTACGCGATTAACTCAGCCAACAGCCAGCTATTAGTGAGTCAAAGTTACAGCGATGGTAATAACAACCAAATAGCGTTAATTGAGCTAAGTGACTTTAATAGCAGCGTATTAATTGATGAACCAGGCGTAATCGCAAATAAAATAGCGTGGCACCCAACTGACAATATTGCAGCATTTACATTAGGTAATTATGTAAATGATGACATGCGCCGTCGAAGCTACACTTTACAGCTATATAAAAACGATAAACTTTCAACAATAGCCTCACCTGATAAAACCTGGGTTTTAGGTAAAACAGCATCCCTTAAATGGTCAGAAAATGGCGAGCGCTTATATTTTGAAAACCATCCAAAATTAGCAGCTAAAGTAAAAGCCAAAGAATATACCGACGAAGCCTCATTGTACGACTTTGATACCATACGTGAACATAAAGGTTTAGATGTATGGCACAACAACGATGCGCAAATAAAACCGCGTGAAGAACAGCAATGGAACGAAGTTAATAAAAACCGCCATTACAGCGCGGTATATCACGTTAACTCGCAAAAAGTTGCGCAACTTAGTACACCAAACATGCCTGAGGTTGCACTAAACCCTGAGCGAGATGTGTCTTTACTTGGCTCATCTAACATTCCCTACTTAGAAAAAATAATGTACGACGGTTTTTTTGCTGATTACTTTGCAGTAAATATAAACACCGGTAAACAAACTCCCATTATTAGTAACTACCCGTTTAAACCGAACCTTGCCCCTAATGGTGAGTTTGCGGCTTATTTTAACGACAGCCAAATACAGTTAAAAGATTTAAAAAATAATAAAGTAACACCGCTTACAAAAGCGATTCAGGCAACCTTTGCTGATGATAAACACGACTACCCATCTACTCAACCTGGTTATGGTTTTGCAGGTTGGATGACCGATAGCAGCCAAGTGCTTGCTTATAGTAAATACGATATTTGGGCGTTTGATGTAAAAACTAAGCAAGCTAAACGCCTAACTAATGGTAAGCAAAGCAATACGCAGTACCGTGTTATTAAGCTTGATAAAACCCAAGTGGGCTTTAAAAAAGGCGATACATTACTTGTCTCTGCTATTAACTTACAAACTAAACAAAGCGAAGTTGCAAAGCTCGACTTAACCACTAACACACTAACTAAGGTGCTTAGCGGTAATAAACGCTTTGATATGGTTAAAAAAGCCAAAAAGGCTGACAAGTACTTATTTATCTCGCAAACTTATAGCCAATTTCCTGATTACTACCAAACAGATTTTAGCTTTAGTTCACCAAAACAAGTGACCACCCTAAACCCACAAATTAGTAATTTTGCATGGGGCGAAAAGCCAGAACTAATAAGCTATAAAGGCTTTGACGGCGAAGATTTACAAGGCGTCCTAATAAAACCTGCGGGATATAAAAAAGGCGATAAAGTGCCTGTGGTTGTGTATTTTTACCGTTACATGAGTCAACGTATGTTTGATTTTCCAAAAATGGAATTAAACCATCGCCCTAACTTCCCTATGTTTACCTCAAACGGTTATGCGGTATTTTTACCTGATATTCGTTTTGAAATAGGTCACCCGGGTAAATCGTCAACGCAAACCATGATAAACGCCACCCAAAAATTAATAGATTTAGGCATAGCCGACCCAGATAAAATAGGCTTACAAGGTCACTCTTGGGCAGGTTATCAAAGTGCGTTTATGATAACCCAAACAGATATGTTTAAAGCGGTTGTATCTGGCGCTCCAGTATCAAACATGACCAGTGCTTACAGTGGCATACGTTTAAAGTCAGGCCTTGCTCGTCAATTTCAATACGAAACAGGGCAAAGCCGTATTGGCAAAAACTTATTTGAAGCACCAGAGCTGTACATAGAAAACTCACCAGTATTTTTTGCAGACAAAGTTAATACGCCTATCTTAATAATGTCTGGCGACAAAGACGATGCAGTACCTTGGCATGAGAGCGTGCAGTACTACTTAGCTCTGCGCCGTGCAGGAAAAGATGCTACATTTTTACAATACGAAGGTGAACCACACCACTTGAAAAAGTTTCCTAATCAGGTCGATTTTTCAGTACGTATGATGCAGTACTTTGATCATTACTTAAAAGGCAAACCAGCTGCAAAGTGGATGACACAAGGCGAGGCATTTATAGAGGAATAGATATAACATTTATTCAGAGCTCTACGTAAGCGATAACGGCGAGCTCTGCGTCAATTAAATCAAGGCGAGGCATATTACATTTAAGTAATCAGTCACTACCTAGTCCTTCATACCTTTGAAAAATGCTGTAATGATCTTTAAACTTTTATAAACACCACCGTATATAAGCGTTTTAATCAAAGTAAAAAACTATAATAAAAGCCTAATATAAGTAATAATCACTAAATTCAGAGGTTAAAGAGTCGTTCATTATGCTAGGTTTTTGGTACAAAGAGTTTCCACAATACCCAAAAGACCATAAGGATTTTTGGCGTACTCGCTTAATAGCCCACTCTTTACTAATAACTACATGTTACTTTTTAGTTTTAACACTCCTCAATCTTTTTTATTTTAAAAGCTATGACATTGCTTTAATTGATGCCTTAGGACTTACTATATCGTTAGGTATTTATACTTGGTTTAATAAAACAGCCAACGTAAATGCAGCAGCGTGGGCTGTTACCCTTATGGTCGTTAGCTTAATTATGATGTTTGTGGTTTCTGTAGGTGGGCATGCGCATTCTTTATTTTGGGCGACGTTAATCCCGCCTTTTAGCTTTTTTTAGTTGGAAGAAACTGGGGAAGTCTATTTAGTGCAGTCGCCTTTACTATTTGTGCGTATCTTGTGTATTTACAACAACAGCAAACCGTAACAATTGGCTTAGGCTCTTTATTTAATCTTATAGAGGTAAGTCTTGCTCATATTTTAATTTTTAGATTTTACGAAAAAACACGGTTTTCGGCATACACTCGATTATCTATCCGTAACTTAGAAATTCAACACTTAGCAGAAACCGATAAGTTAACGGGGCTTTATAACAGGCAAAAATTTGATTTTGAATTATCACAGTTAATTGCTAAAAATGACGTTTTTAAAACCCCGCATTGCTTACTTATTTGCGATATAGACCACTTCAAAAATATAAACGATACCTACGGGCATTTAGTTGGCGATAACGTACTCACTGAATTTTCTAAAATATTAAAAATGCGTATGGGAAATGATGCACTTATTGCGCGATGGGGCGGAGAAGAATTCACGATTATTTTATCGAACACCTCTTTAAATGATAGCGCTAAAAAAGCTGATGACCTGAGAAAATATATTGCCGAAAACAGCATTACAAATATAGCATTTACTATAAGTATTGGGTTAGCAACGATACAAAAAGACGATACAGTGCTAAAACTATTGGAGAGGGCTGATACTGCGCTATATAAGGCTAAAAATAATGGACGCAATAAAGTATGTGTTAGCGATAACGATTCAACCGTTATCGCTCAATCAACTTACTTAAATGGGTCTATAGCCTAAACTTAAGCGTACTGCCCACAAGCAAATCCACAGCTCCAAGCATACTGGAAATTGTAGCCCCCTAACCAACCCGTTACGTCAGTTACTTCGCCTATAAAGTATAGGCCTTTAGCTTTTTTAGCTTCAAAGGTTTTTGAGCTCAACTCGTCGGTATCTACACCGCCCAAAGTTACCTCAGCAGTACGATAGCCCTCGGTCCCATTAGGCTTTATTTGCCACGCATGAATATAATTTACTAACTCATCTATTTGGGCATGTGTAAGCTGATTAATATTACAATCTGGTATCGCTTTGCTTTCATGCAGTATTTCTATAAAGCGTTTAGGTAAAATAGTCGAAAGGCTGTTTTTTAACGACTTTTGGGCTTGTGTTTCACGCCAATCAGCAAGTTGCTGCCTTAAATCAATTTCAGGTAGCAGGTTTATAGTGACAGCCTGCCCTGCTCGCCAAAATGAGCTTATTTGCAATATTGCAGGGCCCGATAACCCTCGGTGAGTAAAGAGGATATTTTCTTTAAATACGGTGCCGTCTTCGCTTGAAACTTCACATGGAATACTAATTCCCGAAAGCCCTTCAAAACGCTCTTTATCATGCTGATGCAGAGTAAACGGCACAAGTGCAGCCATAGTTGGTAACACGCTTAAGCCAAACTGCTCTGCAATTTTATAACCTATTGGTGTAGCCCCTAGTTTTGGCATGGTTAAGCCACCTGATGCTATAACTAACGACTCACAGCTTAAGGTTTCTTGCTCTGTGGTAACGCTATAGCCGGTTTCGGTTTTTGATACGCTGATCACTTCACTGCGTAGCTTTATATTTACTCCGGCCCACTCACATTCGGTTAGTAAAATATCAACAATGTCTTGTGCATTGTTATCGCAAAAAAGCTGGCCTAGTGTTTTATGGTGATACGCCAAGCCATGCCTGTCCACCAGCTCAATAAAGTCATGCTGTGTATAGCGACTTAAGCATGATTTAACAAAATGAGAGTTTGTGCATAAGTAGTTATCCGGGGTTGCATTTTCATTTGTAAAATTGCAACGCCCACCACCACTTATTAAAATTTTACGACCTGGTTTTTTCCCCATATCAAGTACTGTAACGCTTCGGCCACGGTATCCAGCTTGCGCTGCACACATTAATCCTGCTGCTCCCGCACCTATTACAATTACATCTACTTGGGTCATTTATTTATCTCATTAAAAAATTTGCTCGATTATAGCAAAGTTTAATAGCTAACAACGCAGCATTTGAATTATTAGTAATAACACAACAAAAACGCATCAGTAATAAGTAGGGAATAATTACCCCCACAATAAAACAACCCTTTATGCTTATTTTTAATTTATATGACAAATACTAAACAACGAGTAAACCGCTAAAAACCTGGGTTATAACTAAATGAAAGAGGTACATAATAAATTGATATTTTAACCTAGTTAACAGATCGTTTACTTTTGTTCCCGCATCGTGATCTTATATCACGAAATAATAAATAAAAATCTAGGGATAATTATGACAACTAGTAAAACTTTTAAAAGATGCGCAATTGCAATTACAGTTAGTACGCTTTTTGCAGCAACATCTGGCATGGCTCAATCAGTTTCAAGTTCAATGGCTGAAACATCGGCTAAACTACAAAGCCAAGGCAGTTTCGAAACTCAGTTCATTATTAAATATAAAAATAATAACGAAATGGCGAGCTTTTCAACTGCTGACGCAAACCCGTCTAGCATGAAAAAGCGCGCACAGAGCTTTGTTAAAAACTTCGCTTCTAAAAAAGGCAAAGTAAAAGCAAAATATATTCGTGCAATGGCACTTAATAACCACCACGTAATGCGTGCTGATAAAAAATTAAGTGCGGCAGAGGCCCAAGAGTTTATGCAAGAAATGGTTGATTCAGGCAATGTTGAATACATTGAAGTGGATCAAATGTTAAAGCCGTTTTCAACTCCTAACGACCCTCGCTTTGATGACCAATGGCACTACTACGAGCAAGCCGGTGGTTTAAACTTACCTACTGCATGGGATACCGCAACGGGTAGCGGTGTAGTTGTAGCTGTACTAGATACAGGTTACCGCCCACATGCTGATTTAAATGCTAATATTTTACCGGGTTACGATATGATCTCTAACCTATCGGTAGCTAACGATGGCGGTGGTCGCGATAGCGATGCACGTGATCCTGGTGATGCTGTTGCAGCAAATGAGTGTGGCACTAACGGTGCACAAAACTCTAGCTGGCATGGTACACATGTAGCCGGCACAGTTGCTGCGGTAACCAATAACGGCGAAGGCGTTGCAGGCGTAGCTTATAACGCAAAAGTAGTGCCTGTTCGTGTACTTGGTAAGTGTGGTGGTTTAACCTCAGATATTGCAGACGGTATTATTTGGGCATCTGGTGGAAGTGTTTCAGGCATTCCAGCTAACTCAAACCCTGCAGATGTAATTAACATGAGTTTAGGTGGCAGCGGTTCATGTAGCTCTACAACTCAAAATGCAATTAACACTGCACGTGGCAACGGCACTGTGGTTGTTATTGCTGCGGGTAACGATAACGATAACTCAGCAAACTATAACCCTGGCAACTGTAATGGTGTAGTAAACGTAGCATCAGTGGGTCGTAACGGCGGCCGAGCTTATTACTCAAACTACGGTAGCAATATTGATGTTGCAGCGCCAGGTGGCGCACAAAGTTTTGCAAACGACTCTGAAGGTATTTTATCAACTTATAACTCAGGTTCGTCTACACCTTTAAGCGACAGCTACGGTTATTCGCAAGGTACATCAATGGCTGCGCCTCACGTAGCAGGTGTTGCGGCACTTATTAAGCAAGCAAAACCAGATGCAACGCCTGACGAAATAGAAAGTATTTTAAAATCAACAACCCGTTCGTTCCCTGCTACATGTACTAGCTGTGGTACGGGTATTGTTGATGCAGCCGCAGCTGTTGCAGCAGCAAGTGGCGGCACTACTCCGCCTACAGGCGGTGATAGCGAGCTTATTAATGGTGAAGCTAAAACAGGTTTAAGTGGGGCTGCAAATGCACAAGCGTTTTACACTATGACCGTACCAAGCGGTGCAACTAACGTAACATTCACTATGAGTGGTGGTACTGGTGATGCTGATTTATACGTACGTGCGGGCAGTAAACCTACAACTACTACCTATGACTGTCGCCCTTATAAAGGCGGTAATAGCGAAGAGTGTTCTATTGATAACCCTACAGCGGGAACTTACCACGTAATGCTTAACGGCTACTCTGCGTATTCAGCTGTGAGCTTGGTAGGTAATATTACTGGTGGTTCATCGTCTGGTGGCGGTACAGGCACTCCACAAGCTGGCGGCGGCACTATAAGCGATGTGACAGCCAATACTGGTCAGTGGAAACATTACACGTTAGATGTACCTTCAGGAATGAGTACGTTTACAGTAACAACGTCGGGTGGAAGTGGCGATGCAGACTTATTTGTAAAATATGGCAGCCAACCAACAACCACTACGTACGATTGTCGCCCTTATAAAAATGGCAACGCAGAAACATGTACATTTACCAATCCACAAGCAGGTACTTGGCACTTGAGCGTTAACGCTTATAGCACTTTCTCTGGTTTAACACTTAGCGGACAATACCAACCGTAATTTAAAGTTTGAGCCGTAAATAAAAAACCGATGTTGTTTCCAACATCGGTTTTTAAATAGTAAGTAGCTGATTAATTAAAGCTAGAACCTACACTTTATTACTGTTATAGCTTCTCTAGTACTGATTCTGCGCGGCTTACAACAAACTCTTTGTCTTGCTCTACAAATAAACCAGTTACTACTGCATTTTCAACAATCATAGCGTAACGCGTTGAACGTAAACCACCAAAACTAGCGGTATCTTTATCAAGCCCTAACGATTTAGTGAAACTTCCATCGCCATCGGCAAGCATTGTAATTTCTTGCGCGTTTTGCGAGTCGCCCCATGCTTGCATAACAAATGCGTCATTAACAGATACACAGTAAATAGCATCAACACCTTTTGCTTTAATTTTATCAGCAAGAGTAATAAATTCAGGTAAATGTGCATTTGAACACGTTGGTGTAAATGCACCTGGCACTGCAAATAACACGACTTTTTTACCTTCAAACAACTCTTTATTTGTAAGAGATTGCATACCGTCGTCAGTTAATTGCGTTAACGTAACCGATGGTAATTCTTGGCCTTGCTCAATCATGGTGGTTCCTTTAAAAGATCAATACAGAATAAGTAACAATCATACTACGTAACCTATTACAGTGTAGGTAAAGTGTAACTAACTTAGTAACTCAGAGTAGTCTAGCAAAGGTTTGTAGACCGCGTTCACTACATTTTATGAAAACTATTTTAGCTTCTATAGTTTTCATAAAATTTATTGCTCTGTAGTTAAGGTAAATTCAAATCATTTATAAAGCGAGAAAAGTCATTACCTAACTTTTTATCCCGCATGCTGTACTCTACAATTGCTTTTAAATAGCCTAACTTATCTCCGCAATCGTGAGAGCGACCACTCATATGGAATGCTTCAACGGTTTCTTGTGCCATTAATGCGTCAATAGAATCTGTAAGTTGTATTTCACCGCCAGCACCTACAGACGTTTTTGCGAGTAGAGGCCAAATATTCTTACTCAGTACATATCGCCCTACAACAGCAAGATTTGAAGGTGCTAAATCTGCATCAGGTTTTTCAACCATTGCTTTAATTGCAGCACTTTTACCTGGCATTAGCTCAACGCCATTAATATCCGCAATACCATATTTACTCACATCTTCTTTTGCTACTGGCTCAAGCATTATTTGGCTTGCTTGAGTTTCTTTAAAGCGTTTAATCATGGCCGCTAAGTTTTCAGTTTCTTGATCGGCAGTATAAGCATCAAGTATCACATCTGGCAGGAGCACTACAAAGTTATCGTCACCAACTATTGGCTTAGCACACAAAATAGCATGCCCTAGCCCTTTAGCTTCTCCTTGACGTACACTCATAATGGTGACATCAGGCGGACAAATAGAGCGAATCTCATCTAATAAAGCACGTTTAACACGTTTTTCAAGAGTAGCTTCTAGCTCGTAACTTGTATCAAAATGGTTTTCGATTGCATTTTTAGAGCTGTGTGTAACTAATACAATATCTTTAATACCGGCAGATACACATTCGCTGACAATATATTGAATTAGAGGTTTATCAACTATAGGGAGCATTTCTTTTGGAATAGCTTTTGTCATAGGGAGCATTCTCGTCCCTAAGCCTGCTACTGGAATTACAGCTTTCATATCTATCCTTAGTGATTAAGTTTGTAAATAAACTAGCAGATACAAAATAGATACCAGCTGAATAAAGTTACCTCTTTTGAAGGAGTAAATTTGAAGCTGCTTTTAAAGTGAAGACTCTACACTTTGGGAATATAAAATAGATAGGTAAATAGTGAACTTATTAATGATTTTGTTGGGGGGGGGGGGGGTGAGATTACATTAGCTAAATAAAAAAGCCTGAGATTGTTATTAATAACAACTTCAGACTAATCAATATTTAACAATACCTTACTGAAGGTAGAGTTATAAAACCTTTTTATAATTAAAGACCAGCGCGATCTTTAATCACTGCAATAAGTGGTGAGCTAGCAAAGTTGCCTTCAGCCCAAGCAATATCAGCACCATCTGTTAACGCACTTTTTGATAAGTTTTTAACTATATACTCACCAGTATCCACTGCATTACTAGCAACAGCATGGCGTAATAAGTTATTACCATTACATTGTACTGCATCATAAATATTACGAATTTTTACACGAGAGCTTTTAAGCTTGCTGCGTAATCGGTTTTTATCGTCTGCCGCAATATATTCACAAATAGATACTGCTAATTGATCTTCAGCATTTGCAGGTGCTGTATACGAAAAAGAACTTACAGCGACAACAGCAGTAAGTGCAACTAGCTTTGGTAATTTAAACATGACAAACCCTTTATAATACTTTGTTCTTATATAGACTATCAAATATTATATCAATCTATCAAAAATTACGCAATAATGTTAATGTTCTTTATACAAAGTTACGAATTTATAACTAGATTTGTTTTTTTCATCAGGGAGGTTTTCTTGCTCTTCTTTCACGTCCCAATTAGCAACTTTATTGTAATCAGGAAACTGTGTATCGCCTTTAATATCTAAATCAATAAAGGTTAAATACAAGCGTTCTGCTTTTGGTAAAAATTGCTCATAAATATTACCGCCACCAATAATCATTACTTCTTCAACAGCACAAACTAGTTCTAGTGCGGCCTCTGGTGTAGTTACCACTTCAATACCCTGTGCAGTATATTCGCTGTTTCGAGTAATAATAATATTACGACGCCCAGGTAAAGGACGGCCTATTGACTCAAAAGTTTTACGACCCATGATCACAGGTTTACCCGTAGTTACTTTTTTAAAATGCTGAAGATCCGCAGGTAAATGCCATGGCATTTTATTATCTAGGCCAATTACACGGTTATTTGCCATTGCTGCAATCATTGAAATTATCATAATAAACACCTAGTACTTTATTCTTAAACAAAGAAAAAGGAGCATAAGCTCCTTTTTAATAAATTCTATTTAATTAACGCTCGTAGACAACTTCTACGTCGTAATCATCTTCATCCCAGTCGTCCCAATCATCATCATTGCCTTTACCTTTAGTGGCTTTTTCATGATAGGTATCCCACTTGAATTCAACTTCTTCATCTTCAACTTGTACAAACTTCTCTTTAGGCATGCTATCAAGTAGTGTCATTATGTTGTGGATTAAAGGTTGAGTATTAAGTTTATTAATTGCTGAAATGTGATAAATATTTTCAGTTTCGCCCAGCTCTTCTGCAATCGCTTCGCATAGCGCTTTTGCTTCATCTTCTGGTAATAAATCTATTTTATTAAACACTAACCAGCGTGGTTTTTCAGCTAATTTAGGACTGTATTGGTGTAGCTCGTTAATAATCGAGAATGCATTATCAACAGGGTTTGAACCATCTACCGGCATTACATCAATAATGTGCAATAACACACGACAACGCTCTAAATGCTTCAAGAAGCGAATACCTAGGCCTGCACCATCAGATGCACCTTCAATTAGACCCGGAATATCGGCTATAACAAATGATTTATTTGCTTCAGGACGTACTACACCTAAATTAGGAATAAGCGTCGTGAATGGATAATCAGCTACTTTTGGTCTTGCTGCAGATACACTACGGATAAACGTAGATTTACCTGCATTTGGTAATCCTAGTAAGCCTACATCAGCTAATAATAGTAACTCTAACTTTAAGTTACGTACTTCACCGGGTGTGCCCAATGTTTTTTGACGAGGTGCTCGGTTAGTACTTGATTTAAAACGTGCATTCCCCAAGCCGTGGAAACCACCTTTTGCAACCAAAATTCGTTGACCATCTTGAGTTAAGTCACCAAGTCCCTCTTGGGTATCAACATCCATGATGCGCGTGCCTACAGGCACCATAACAAATAAGTCATCGGCTTTTCGGCCTGTACAGTTACGGCTACGACCGTTAGTACCACGTTCAGCTCTATGAAAGCGCTCAAACTGATAATCAATTAGGGTATTTAAGTTTTCATCAGCTTGTAGATAAACACTACCACCGTCTCCACCGTCACCGCCGTCTGGTCCACCATCTGGAACATATTTTTCACGACGGAAAGACACGATGCCGCTGCCACCGTCTCCAGCTTCTGCGCGAATTTCTACTTCATCTACAAACTTCATGATTACTCACTTTAGGGATTGGCTTGTTTAATAACTCTATTATATACCCAAGCCAACACAAATGCAGGCTTGGGTATATATTTTGACTGACTACAAAACAAAAAACCCCGCAAAGGCGGGGTTTTTAACTACCTTACTGATTACTCAGTTACGATAGTTACGTATTTACGGTTTAAAGGACCTTTTTGTTCAAACTGAACTTTACCATCTGCTTTTGCGAAGATAGTGTGGTCTTTACCGATACCTACGTTAGTACCAGGGTGGAAACGAGTTCCACGCTGACGAACAATGATGCTACCCGCTAGAACTGATTCGCCACCAAAACGCTTAACACCTAGGCGTTTGCTTTCTGAATCGCGACCGTTACGAGTACTACCAGCTGCTTTTTTATGTGCCATTTCTAAGTACCTCTAATTAAGCGCTAATGCTAGTGATTTTAACTTCAGTGAACCATTGACGATGGCCCATTTGCTTACGAGAATGCTTACGGCGTCTAAATTTAACAACCTTAATCTTCTCACCGCGACCATGTGAAACAACCTCAGCTGTTATCTTGCCACCGTTTACGAACGGTACACCGATCTCGATTTTCTCACCATCAGCAACTAAAAGTACTGAATCAAATTCTACTGCCGCACCAGTTTCAACGTCTAATTTTTCAAGACGAATCGTTTGACCTTCAGTCACACGATGCTGTTTACCACCACTTTGGAAAACCGCGTACATAATTAACTCCGTCTGTGCACCCTCAAATCGGCGCAACTAAAATATTCTTCGATAGGGCGCGAAGTTTACGCTAACGCGAAATAACTAGCAAGCCTATTTTGTAATTAAAATGAATAAAAAGTAGCTGCTTTGAGAGCAATTCAATATTTACCCCATTTTATATTAATTAGCCCTTTTGCCAAGCGCTTTTTAACTCTTAGTCGAAATAAATTAATGTACTCAAATATGACCCTCACAGCTTAATATCTAAGCACACCATAAACTGCATATTGATTATCAATTAATCAGTTATCTTGGCTAATTCAGTCTAAATTAAGTACTTTAATAGTGTTTTTTCAATCAATCGTCACAAAATATCGAGCTAGTGCATTTTTTGTTGTACAATCTGCGCCGTTCACACATAAAAATTGGCTCGGAGATCAATGGATATAAAAGCTATCCAGGCGTTAATCGAAAGCGATATGAATGACGTCAATCAACTTATACATGCGCAAATGCGCTCAGATGTGGCGTTAGTTAATCAGCTTGGTTTATATATAGTTAGCAGTGGCGGCAAACGCGTTCGTCCAATGCTCGCGATTTTAGCAGCCAAAGCGCTCGGTTATCAGGGTAAAGATCACATAACACTTGCAACAATTGTTGAGTTTATTCATACAGCAACGCTATTGCATGATGATGTTGTAGATGAATCAAACTTACGACGTGGCACGCCTACAGCAAATGCTGAATTTGGTAATGCTGCTAGCGTATTGGTTGGTGACTTTATTTACACTCGTTCATTTCAGCTTATGGTTGGTCTTGGAAAAATGCAGATTATGCAAGTACTTGCCGATGCAACAAACATTATTGCTGAAGGTGAAGTATTGCAGTTAATGAACTGCAACGACCCAGATACGACCGAAGCCAGTTATATGCAGGTTATTTACTCTAAAACAGCTAAGTTGTTTGAAGCAGCGACAGGCCTTGCTGCCATTATTACTGAGCAAGACCAAACTACTCTCGATGCACTAAACCTATATGGTATGCATTTAGGTACTGCGTTTCAGCTAGTAGACGATGTACTCGATTACAATGCAGATGCTGAGCAGTTGGGTAAAAACATTGGTGATGATTTAGCTGAAGGCAAACCAACGCTTCCACTTATTTATGCTATGCAACATGGTAGCGAGCAGCAAACGCAGCTTATTCGTGATGCAATAGAGCACAGTAATGGTATGGAGCATTTAGAAGAAATTTTATCGGCACTAAAGCAAACTAATGCGCTTGAATTTACAATGCAAAAAGCAGAGCTTGAAGCTGACAAAGCTATTGCGTGTTTAGACTTTTTAGCTGAGTCTGACTATAAGCAAGCACTCATAAGCCTTGCTCGTATTGCGGTTGACCGCGACCACTAGTTTTAACTAGTTACACAGTGTGAAATTAATTCTGAGCAATAAAAAAGCCTGCAAATGCAGGCTTTTTTGTTATTCTACTTTGGCTATTACGCCATGAAATCAACACCTTCTTTGATGTCTTTTTTCAGTGTTTCAAGCATGTCATTTTTTGCTTTTGTTTCAAATGCGCTTAGTTCGCCGTAAGAAAGAATTTCTTCTACGCCGTTTTTACCTAAACGTACTGGATGTGCAAAGTACTCTGCATCGCCATTTTCAACAGCAACGTAAGCGTAATCTACAACTTCTTCACCTTGTAGGCCTTTAACTAAAGACATACAAAAACGAGCTGCAGCAGCACCCATAGATAGCGTAGCTGAACCACCGCCTGCTTTAGCATTTACAACTTCAGTACCCGCATTTTGGATACGTGGAGTAAGTGCAGCAACTTCTTCATCTGTGAAAGAAACACCTTCAACTTGAGAAAGTAGAGGAAGAATAGTTGTGCCTGAGTGACCACCAATTACTGGTACTTTAACAGTTGCTACGTCTACGCCTTTAAGTTCAGCAACAAATGCTTCTGAACGAATAACGTCAAGCGTAGTAATACCGAATACACGTTTAGCGTCGTAAGTACCTGCTTTTTTGAATACTTCAGCAACGATTGGAACTGTGCCATTTACTGGGTTAGTAATAATACCTACTAACGCTTTAGGACAGCTAGCAACAATGCCTTCTGCTAAAGTTTTGATGATACCAGCATTTACATTAAATAAATCAGCACGATCCATACCTGGTTTACGTGGCATACCCGCTGGGATAAGAACGATGTCAGAGCCTTCAAGCGCTTTGTTTAATTCGTCTGCGCCAAAGCCTGCTACTTTAACATCTGTTGGGATGTGAGAAAGGTCAACCGCAACACCTGGTACTACTGGTGCAACATCATAAAGTGATAATTCAGAGCCAGCTGGTAAGCCTGTTTTTAATAATAAAGACAACGCTTGGCCGATACCGCCTGCAGCACCTAATACAGCAACTTTCATTGGAATTCTCCGTAATTTGAGGTAGGAAACATTTGTGGCTCTTAAGATAATGAAATTAGCGACTAAAAACAAATTTATCCTGTCTATTTCAAGTATATTTTCGACCATAGTCGTAAACTTTTGTGATTTAACGCATCAAACTGGCAAGTTAACTAAACAACTGCTGCATAATTATTCATTTTTGTGTAGAATTTGCGGCATAAATAACAAAAACGAATAAAGACTATGCAACCACAAGATAAACAAGAAGCACTGGTAAAAGCATTTAAATCACTATTAAAAGAAGAAAATTTTGGCTCTCAAGGCGAAATAGTTGATGCATTAAAAGATCAAGGCTTTGACAATATAAGCCAAAGTAAAGTATCGCGCATGCTAAGTAAATTTGGTGCTGTACGCACACGTAACGCCAAACAAGAAATGGTTTACTGCTTACCTGCTGAAATGGGTGTACCTACGGCTAAAAGTCCATTACGCCAATTAGTAATCGACATTATGCACAACGAAATGATGATCATTATTCGTACCAGTCCAGGCGCCGCTCAGCTTATCGCTCGTTTATTAGATTCATTAGGTAAAGCAGATGGCGTACTAGGAACAATTGCAGGCGACGATACTATTTTTATCGCTCCTGCTAAAATATCTGAAATAGATGTAACACTTGAACGTGTTCGCATTTTATTTGATACGGTTTAATAGCAAACTAAATTTGTTTTAAAAACCCGACTGAAGGCGCAAAGAAAGCAGAACCCATATCGGCTTGAGTAAAATCAAGCCAGTGGTCGTAACAATCCCCTTCCCCTAAACGACTATTAAGTACTTTTTCAAATGCGGTGCCCGTACAAGAGCATGTAATTGATAACATTCCCTGCTCATACACATCGCCATAAGGCATGCTCTGATTTAATAATAGCGGTTGTCCGTCTTCGTCTTTTAGCTCACTTCGCGAAGCATGGCTGGTTTCAATCGCAGGGGTAATTAGCGTGTTATCAAGGCGCGTACGTCCCATTATTTGTTCTTGCTCGCTCAATGATAAGTGCTGCCACATAGTTAAATCATGCTTATAACGCTGTACATGAATATAACTCCCCTGATCTTCAAAATTGCCAGGGTTACTAATTAAAGCCGTAGCGCGCTTTTTTCTTCCATGTGCGGTGTCGCCACCATAAATAAAACCATTAAAATCACGACCATCTAAAAAGCGAAAATTACGAATTTGCTCCACCAGCTCAACATCGGGGGCAAATAGTTTTAAAATTTGCAGCGCAAATAAATGGTTAACGTCTTCACGGTCAGAGCGAATTTGCACAAATAAATCGCACGGTTGTACGCTCATTTGATGATCGCTATGGTTTATATTAGGAAAGCTCTGTAATTCGCTTGGGATGTATTCAGGGAGGATATGCGGCCAATATTGCGCACCAATAGCAACCATACAAGAGAGCATTGATTCTGAAAATTGATCGCTAAATTCTTCTTCAATAGCGCTTACTTGTTTTAACTTTGCGCGAAGTGATTCATCTTGACCATCAAACACATTAAAAAATAAGTGCAAACCGTGTAAGTTTGCTTCAGCACAAATCCCTGATTGCGCTTGCGCCATTGTTATTCCTTAGTTTTATAGATAAAAACACAGCGAATAACAAATTAATTACGATTCGAAAAAATTCACCGTGTGAGGTTTTATTTTTATTATAACCTGCTCATTATTTTCAAATGACTGGCCATATTGTGCAGCAACTTCAATTTCTTGTTCATCAATAACAAGTGAATAAACATACGCCGAACCAATAAAGCGACGACTTATGATTGTAGCTCGCTTACTAAATTTGTCACTTTGGTTATCTGCCACTAATTCTATTTGATGGGGACGTACATATATAAGCCCTATGCTTACGTCATGCTTACTCTCAACATAAGATTCGACTAAACCAAATGGTGTTTTGTATTCAGTTGCTGTTAATACTTCTGCGCTCAAGTATATGCCTTGACCCAGAAACTCTGCAACCTCCTTTGAACATGGAGCTGCAAAAAGCTGCTCAGGCGTGCCTTGTTGCTCAATTTTACCGCGATGCATAATGGCAAGTGTATCTGAAAAGGCAAACGCCTCTTCTTTTGAATGTGTAACAAACACAGCAGATACTTGGGTTGCCTTAATAATTCGACGTATATCGGCAATTAATTCAAAGCGTACTTGTGTGTCGATATTTGAAAAGGGCTCATCAAGTAGCAATAAACTAGGCTTATAAGCTAATGCACGAGCAATAGCTACACGCTGCTGTTGGCCACCCGATAACTGATGCGGGAACCTGTCGGCACAGCCAATTAAATGTACCAGCTTAAGCATTTCATCTACGCGTTGCTGCTTTTGAGCTTTACTCATTTTACTAAGCCCAAATGCGATATTATTTGCCACCGTCAAATGCGGAAACAACGCATAGTCTTGAAACATCATGCCGATGTTTCGGTGCTCAGGCGAGACAAACGATTGCTCATCACTCACTAATTTACCGTCTATAAAAATAGACCCTTGCTTAGCTTCAATTAAACCTGCAATCGCTTTTAACGTGGTCGTTTTGCCGCACCCACTCGCTCCGAGTAGACAAACAATTTCATCTTTACCCACTGTTAAATCTAAATCGTGAATAACCTTTGTACCGTTATAGTGATAGCTCACGCCTTGTAAAATTAAACTACTCATTTAACTACGCTGCTCCATAGAACGATTAATAAAATACAAAGGAATAAACCCAACAATAACAATAAATAATGCCGATATAGAAGCAAGCTCTAACTGCTCGTCACTCACATACTGAAATACATGAGTAGCTAAGCTTTCAAAATTAAACGGCCTGAGCAATAGCGCAGCCGGCAGTTCTTTCATGCACTCAATAAATACCAATAAAGCAGCAGTAAGCAATCCTCTTCGCAGTAAAGGTAGGTGCACTAAACGCAGTGTTTGTCCTTGGCTTTTACCCATTGATTGGCTTGCCATATCAAGTGATGGGCTAATACGTAAAAAACTCGACTCAATTGCTCCGTGTGCAATGGCGTAAAACCTAACAATATAAGCAATAATAATAGTAAGAATGCTACCTGTAAGCAGTAAGCCAATATCTAAATTATACGGCTCGAGCGCTGTGTTAATGGTGTTCTCTAATAATGTAAGTGGTAACAAAACCGCAATAGCGAGTACTGTGCCAGGCAACGCATATCCTGTGCTTGCTAAACGCCCAGGAATAAGCGGATACGTTTGCTTTGCCACACGCTGATAAAAAACGACAAAAATACTCAACGTAATCGTTATTAGGCTCACAACCCCAGCCACTTTTAAACTTTGCCAAGCGTAACTAAAAAACTCTACATTCCATGCTTTATCAAAGTAGGTAATGGCGTAATTTATAAGTACTGCAATAGGGATTACAAACGCGATAAATAAAATAAAGCTGCAAAATGCCGTTGCGAGCCAAGCTGACTTTCCTTTTAATACATAGAGAGATTCACTATTTACACTTGATTGGCGCTCAAATACCGCTTGGTTACGACGACTAAAGCGCTCTGCCATTAATGCTAAAAATAACAGTAATAACATCACACCCGATATTTTAGCTGCCGCTGTAAGTGAGTAATAACCAAACCACGTATCGTATACGGCAGTCGTTAATGTACTTACGGCAAAATAACTCACTGTTGCAAAGTCAGCCATGGTTTCCATACTTATAAGCGCAAGAGCCGCCACAATAGCCCCACGAGAGAGTACTAAGCTTACTTTAAAGAAACTTTGCCAAGGAGATAATCCCATTAACTGGCTAGCTTGTACTAATTTGAATGACTGCTCGCGAAGAGCCGTTTTAAAAATCAAAAATAAATACGGATAAAGCACCAAGGCAATCATAACGATGGCCCCGGGTAATGTACGTATATCAAAAAACCAATAGTCATTAGGCGATTGCCAGCCAAACCATTCTCTCAGCGCTATTTGCACCGGGCCCGCATAATCTAATAAATCAGTGTATACATAGGCAATAATATAGGTGGGCATAGCAAGGGGCAGCATAAGTGCCCATTCAAACTGTTTTTTACCCGGGAAACTACAGTAAGCCGTTAGCCACCCAAGTGGCAAAGCTATGGCGCAGCTAAGGACGCAAACACCTAAAACAAGCAATACGGTATTGGTTATGTAATCCCAAAGCACGGTATCCCACAGGTGGGAAAACACCTCAGAGCTACCTTGTAGAGATTCAAAAAGAAGAAAAAACAACGGGGCCGATAGAATTAAGCCAGTCGACCACGCAAAGAGCTGCCATTTAGACAGCTTAAATTTATTAGTCATTAAAGATCGAACTTCACCTCATCAATTAGCTTAAGCGCTAACGGACGATATTTACTAATCTCATCAAGTGGCAAGCTGTCTTCTTTAAAACTCCCCCAAGAGGCAACCAAACTTGATAGTTCAACACCCGACTTAACTGGATACTCCATATTTAATGAGGCATACATGTTTTGTGCTTTGCTGTCGGTCATATATTCTATGAGCTTTAATGCATTTTCAGGGTTTTTAGCATATTTGGTAATAACCGCACCCGAAACATTTATGTGTGAGCCACGATTAGTTTGATTCGGAAAGTTAATATTTACGGCCTCTGCCCAACCTTTTTGCTCTTTATCTTCTAGCATTTTACCAAGATAGTAACTATTACCTAATGCCAAGTTACATAAACCTTCTTTAACTGCTTTAACTTGAGCACGATCGTTACCTTGAGGTTTACGTGCTAAATTAGCCTTAACACCTTCAAGCCACTCTTTGGTTTGCGCTTCACCATGGTGTGCAATCATAGAAGCCACTAAACCTAAGTTATATGGATGTTTGCCTGATCGCGTACAAATTTGTCCTTTGTATTTAGGATCTGCTAAATCTTCATAAGTGAGCTTAGGTAACTCACCAACTCGCTCTTTTGATGAATACACATTACGCACTCGCTTAGTGAGCGCGACCCATTGGCCATCACCGTCACGAAAAGCTGCAGGCACGTTATTATTTACACTGTCACTTTTTATAGTTTGTGTTAATTTTAAATCTTCTAATTGAATAAGCGCACTAAAATTAGAGGTTAATACTAAATCGGCTTTACTGTGTTTACCTTCGCGTTTAACACGCTCAATTAACCCTTTTTTAGCAAAAACAACATTGGTTTTTATTCCCGTTTGTTTTGTAAAATCTTCTAAAATTGGCTGAATCAAAAACGGCTGACGAAAAGAATAGATATTAACAACGTCACTTGCAAAGGCTGGTGCCGATGCTGCTAATCCTAAAAAAAGTGTAAATACTGTCTTCATTATTTCACCTAAATAATTGTTATTATCATCGAATTCTACCGCGCTCATTCAAAAAGTGCACACTTTAAATAAATGTAAATATGTAAATAACGCCCAAAAAGGAAATGCAGTGTAAGAGATGTCTCACGGATGTGACAGCTAATGAGTAAAAATCAAGATAAAAAACACACAAAAACCTCCTAAGCAACTGTATTTATTGAACATTTACATTATTACTATTGCATAAATACTAATTGAATGTAGTTTTATCCCTATTTTAGTTGCTCTATTGCACTATAATTTACGCATCAACCAAGCAATGACGCTTATTGAGTAAAAGGAAATGGACTGCTTACTCAACCAACCAATGATTAGGTTACCAGGACAACACGGATTTTAGGACAGGCTCAGGATGAGTATCACAACGCGATGTTGTAAAAAGGACAGCGTCAGGAAGATGCGAAAAGGATAACAACACGGCTAAGTTGTTTAACAGGATGTTTAAGGAATAAATGGACAGGCCTTTAAGGCAACACAATGGATTGGTTAAAATAGGGATACACTAGGAAGTGTAATTAAGGATTTGGTAATAGTATTTACCCTACAGGATGTTTAGGAATTTAAGGATACAGGCCCGGATGGTCTACATTACATAGAACTAAAAAGTAATATAGTAATAAACATGGATTAGTAAAAATTGGAGTTGATTAAGTTCAATTGCAGGATGCAGAAAATTAGAAGATTCCGCAAGCGCGCCTAGAGATAGAGCGCGCTTTTCTTTGCCTAAAATTTGGGTTTAGTAAAGCTCTAAGCAACTACCACTAACTTTTGCAGGGTAATACTGCATCCCAGCTAATCAATATTAATACCTTCAAATACTTTATTAATATTTTAAATTTCGCTAAGTTTTTCATTAATTGCGCCGATAACTAAGTAACGCAAGGATCATAAATACTCAATGGATATGAATTTTAAAACGCCGCAAAGCAATACCTTTTTATGTAAAGTATCAGACGCAAGTACAGCAAAACCAATTGGCGTTTTTAGTGCCCAAACTCCCAACGAAAATCCGTATAAAGCTTTATTTAGCCCCAAAGGTTATAACTTTTTAAATATGCCAATGAGTGAGTTTAAAAACATACTTAACGTAATTATCCAGTTAGAAAGCGATATTTCTATTAGTAAATGGGGTGAGGGTTCTCGACCTGATGAATTTAGTTATCAGCTTAATAGAATATCTAACGCTATTGCGACTACTCACTTTAAAGGAAAAACCGATATTAGCTGTTACTTTTTAAAGCGAGTCGAAGAGGCTAAGGATATGATTGGTGAGGACTGCACCTCGTTTATTCAGGCTCACAATAGCGTAAGCCAATTATATAATACGGTTTTACAATTAACATCTGAAGAAGGCTTCAGAGCAATTCAAAATAAAGCACTTGCTCACTTAAAAGAGCAGCAAGCTTTCGCTTAACTGCGTAAAACTACTCTTCTAGCGGTCGGCCTTTATTGCGCTTACCAAGCAAATACGCATCACGAAACTTAATAAAATGCTGTTCTAATTTAGAAGATGCATCCATTTCTCCCGCAAGCGCTAGCACCATAATAGCCACTTCAGCAGTGCCTAGTTGATGCGCATGAGGGGCAACACGTAATCGGTAATCAGATAGTTTATCAGCAGTAACAGAAAGTACAGGCAAGTTATCTAAGTATGGGCTTTTGCGAATCATTTTTTTAGCTTCACGCCAGGTACCATCTAAAAATATAAATAGCGGTTTTTTACCCTCTTCAATACTTATTTCGGTAATGGCCCTGCCCTCTTCTACATCTTCAGCAGGGAATACTACCATTGGCTGATATTGTGAATCATTTATTAAAGCTAAAAGAGCGGGGTTAGGGTCTGTTCTATCCCATCTAAATGCGTGGTTATCTGGCACTATTTCAGCAATTAAGCGCCCAGTATTAGAAGGTTTAAAACTTTCATTGTGATACATTAATAAGCACACAGCTGCTTTACAATCTGCATGCTCAACACCTTTACAAATACAGTAGTGCTTAGCTATTAAGCATTGCTCACAGCGATCTAATTTACCGCCTCGAGCATTAAACTCTCGACGGGATTCACTTATTTGTTGAGCGCGTAATGCCAAAACTGAGTTTTTCACTGTATTTACCTTCAATTAATTAGGCGCGCATTGTAGCTATATTTGGTGATAATAGATATGTAAGGGCTGTGAGATGGATATTCTAGCGCTCAGGTTAGGCATCAACAAAGTAATAAAAACCCGTATGCGGAGTTTACCTCGCGCAAGTTTTTAATTTAACAAGCGCCCCCGTAGTCGCGAGTTTACCTCGCGCAATTTTTTGAATTTAAAAAACGCGGCATAAAGCCGCACCTACGCATAATTAAAACACTGTAATTTAAAACCTGCTCTTTCACCCATAAAAAAACCCAAGCCAGGCTTGGGTTTTCAAACAAATGCTAAAAAGTTAAATTACTTCTTTTTAACTGCTTTTTTGTTTGGTAAGTCAGTGATCGAACCTTCAAAAATTTCAGCTGCAAGGCCGATTGATTCATTCAATGTAGGGTGAGCATGAATAGTAAGCGCTAAGTCTTCACCATCAGCACCCATTTCAATACCTAAACCGATTTCGCCAAGCATTTCGCCCGCGTTAATACCGATCATAGCACCACCGATTATACGGCCACTTTCTTTATCAAAAATAAGTTTAGTAGAACCTTCAGTACGAGATGATGCAATAGCACGGCCAGATGCTGCCCACGGGAATACCGCAGTTTCAATTTTTAGGCCTTGCTCTTTTGCTTCTTTCTCAGTAACACCTACCCAAGCGATTTCTGGGTCAGTATACGCAATCGAAGGAATACATTTAGGGTCGAAGAAATGCTTCTGACCAGAAATAACTTCTGCAGCAACATGACCTTCATGAACCGCTTTATGCGCAAGCATAGGCTGGCCAACTAAGTCACCAATTGCAAAAATATGGCTTACGTTAGTACGTAATTGCTTATCAACATTAATAAAGCCACGCTCATCAACGTTTACGCCCGCTTTTTCAGCATCAAGTAAGTTACCGTTTGGAGTACGGCCAACTGCAACAAGCACTTTGTCGTAACGTACAGGTTCTGCTGGTGCGTTTTTACCTTCAAACGTTACGTATAAGCCATCTTTTTTAGCTTCAACACCAACAACTTTAGTTGAAAGCATTACGTTGAATTTTTTGCTTACGTATTTTTGGTAAATTTTGATAATGTCTTTATCAGCTGCTGGAACTAATTGGTCAGCAAATTCTACAACATCAATTGCAGAACCTAGTGCACGGTAAACCGTACCCATTTCAAGACCGATAATACCACCACCAAGTACAAGTAGTTTTTCTGGTACATCTTTAAGCTCTAGCGCGCCAGTTGAATCAATTACACGGTCATCTTGTGGAATGAAAGGTAAGTTAACTGGTTTAGAACCTGCTGCAATAATCGCGTTATCAAACGTGATAGTTGTAGAGTCTTTCTCGCCTTCAACTACTAAAGTATTGCTGCCAGTGAATTTGCCGTAACCAGATACAACTTTCACTTTACGCATTTTAGCCATGCCCTCTAGTCCACCAGTTAACTGGCCAACTACAGAATCTTTCCAAGTACGAACTTGGTCAAGATCGATCTTTGGTGCGCCAAAAGTAACACCATGAGATGACATTTCAGCTGCATCATCAATCACTTTAGCTACGTGTAAAAGTGCTTTTGAAGGAATACAACCAACATTAAGACATACGCCGCCTAATGTTTCACGAGATTCTACCAATGTAACTTCTAAGCCCAAGTCAGCAGCGCGGAATGCCGCAGAGTAACCACCAGGACCACCGCCTAGTACAACAACTTGAGTTTTTAATTCGTTGCTCATGCTATTACCTTAATTGTTTGAACGGGACACTGCCCTAAAGTTTAACTGCCATGTTTCTGCAAGGCAGAAAGTGAGAGCAGATCACAAATTTGTGCAAAGATTGTATCATTGCAAATGGTAAAAATCCCAGCTAAAAACAACTGGCTGGGATTTGATTCTATTCATTGTCCAGCGATTACATCACCAATTGGCGAATATCGCTCATGTAACTTGCAAGAGTCACAGTAAAGCGTGCAGCTAAGGCTCCGTCAATAACCCTATGGTCGTATGACATAGACAGCGGAACCATTAGTTTTGGTTCAAACTCTTTGCCATTCCATTTAGGTTTCATTTCAGATTTAGACACACCTAAAATAGCCACTTCTGGTGCATTAACAATCGGCGTAAATGCCGTACCGCCAATACCGCCAAGGCTAGAAATAGTAAAACAACCACCTTGCATATCAGACGATGTAAGCTTACCGTCACGTGCTTTAACAGATACTTCCATTAATTCGCGTGATAGTTCAATAATGCCTTTTTTATCAACATCTTTAAACACTGGTACAACTAAACCGTTTGGCGTATCAACTGCAACACCAATGTTAATGTACTTTTTAAGAATTAAGCTTTCGCCGTCTGCAGAAAGCGATGAGTTGAATTTTGGAAATTCAGCAAGTGCTTTTGCAGCTGCTTTCATTACAAACACAAGCGGCGTAATTTTAACACCCAGCTTTTTCTTCTCGCTAAGCACATTTTGCTCTTTACGGAATACTTCAAGGCTTGTGATATCTGCTTCGTCAAACTGTGTAACATGTGGGATTTGCACCCAGTTACGATGTAAGTTTTTGCCTGATAGCTTTTGAATACGAGACAGCTTTTGTTCTTCAATTTCGCCAAACTTAGCAAAATCAACTTTAGGCCATGGAATAAGACCGAGCTCGCTACCACCAGCATTACTACCTGCTGACAATTGACCAGACTCAACTTGCTTAACTAAGTTTTTAACATAGTTTTGCACGTCTTCTTTAACTATACGGGCTTTGCGACCAGTGCCTTTTACGTTAGCTAGGTTAATACCAAACTCACGCGCTAAACGGCGAACAACAGGTGATGCATGAGCATACGCGCTGTTTTCTGTGAAGCTTTCATTACTTGCTTTTGCTGGTGCCGCTTGAGCCGGTGCCGACTCAGTTTTAGCCGCAGCTGCAGGTGCTGATTTTTCAGCTGGTGCAGATGCCGCTGGCGCGCTGCCTGTAACTTCAAATACAAAAATTAATGAGCCTGTCGATACTTTATCGCCAGCGGCTACTTTAATTTCTTTAACTGTACCTGCAAATGGAGCGGGTACTTCCATTGCAGCTTTGTCGCCTTCAACGTTTAAGATTGATTGATCTTCTTCAACCGTGTCGCCAACTGCAACCATAATTTCAGTTACTTCAACTTCATCGCCACCAATATCAGGTACATTCACTTCTTTAGTACTTGGTGCTGCGTTTGCTGTTGAGCTAGCTGCTGGCGCTTCTACAGGAGCCGACTCTTTAGCCGGTGCTGCAGATTCACTTCCTGCTACTTCAAAAACAAACACTAATGAGCCTGTTTTAACTGTGTCGCCAGCGGCTACTTTAATTTCTTTAACTATACCGGCAAATGGAGCAGGTACTTCCATTGCAGCCTTGTCGCCTTCCACGTTTAAGATAGATTGCTCTTCTGAAACGGTGTCACCAACAGCAACCATGATTTCAGTTACTTCAACTTCATCATCGCCAATATCTGGTACGGTTACTTCTTTAATTGAAGAACCTGTAGAAGCAGCAGGTGCTGCCTCTTCAGATTTAGCTGGAGCAGCGGCTGATGCTTTTTCTTCACCAGTGCTTTCACTCTCGCCTTCAAACAAAAATACTAAAGAGCCAGTTGTAACGGTGTCGCCAACGTTTACTTTAATCTCTTTCACTGTACCCGCTTGCGAAGCAGGTATTTCCATTGATGCTTTGTCGCCTTCAACATTTAATAATGATTGGTCAACATCTACTTTGTCGCCAACGCTTACTAATATTTCGGTTACTTCTACTTCGTCGTCACCAATATCTGGTACTTTAATTTCAATACTCATTGCAAACCTCTTATGCGTACAGTGGGTTAAGTTTGTTAGTGTCGATGTTGAACTTTTTAAGAGCTTCAACAACTACTGACTTCTCAACTTCACCGCGTTTAGCAAGTTCAGATAACGTAGCAACAACAACGTAGCCCGCGTTAACTTCAAAGTGACGACGTAGGTTTTCACGGCTATCAGAACGACCGTAACCATCGGTACCTAACACTTTGTAGTTGCTGCTTGGAATGAATGAACGCGCTTGTTCTGCGTAGTTTTTCATGTAATCCGTTGCTGCAACAGTCACAGAGTCGTTTAATACGCTTGTGATGAATGCTGTTTTTTGCTCGCCTTCAGGGTTAAGCATATTGAAACGTTCAGCATCTTGACCTTCACGCGTTAATTCGTTGAAAGACGTTACAGAGAACACGTCAGACGCAATGCCATACTCTTCGCTTAGAATCGTAGCGGCTTTACGTACTTCAGTCATAATAGTACCTGAGCTTAATAGCTGTACGTTGGCTTTTTTACCTTCGTAACTTTCAAGCTTATAAATACCTTTACGAATACCTTCTTCAGCGCCTTCTGGCATAGCTGGCTGATGGTAGTTTTCGTTCATAAGCGTTAGGTAGTAGTAAATATTTTCTTGGTCATCACCGTACATACGACGAATACCGTCTTGTACAATAACAGCTACTTCAAACGCGTAAGTTGGGTCATATGAAATACAGTTAGGAACCGTATTAGCAAGAATATGACTGTGACCATCTTCGTGTTGTAAGCCTTCACCATTTAGCGTTGTACGACCCGCAGTAGCACCTAATAAGAAACCACGTGCTTGTTGATCGCCCGCCATCCATGCCATGTCGCCAACGCGTTGGAAACCAAACATAGAGTAGTAAATGTAGAATGGGATCATTGGTAAATCGTTAGTGCTGTATGAAGTTGCAGCAGCAACCCATGACGACATTGCACCTAACTCATTAATACCTTCTTGAAGCACTTGCCCTGATACAGTTTCTTTATAGTAAGAAACAATATCACGATCCTGTGGTGTATAGTTTTGACCATGCGGGTTATAAATACCGATTTGACGGAATAAACCTTCCATACCAAATGTACGTGCTTCATCGGCAATAATTGGTACAATATTTTTACCAATGCCTTTATCTTTTAATAAGATATTAAGTGCACGAACAAATGCCATTGTTGTAGAAATATCACGTTTTTGCTCTTCAAGTAGCGGTTTAAATGCCTCTACTTCTGGCAACGCTAATTTTTCAGTAAAACGAGGAATACGTTTAGGTGTATAACCTTTAAGTGCATCACGACGAGCATGAAGGTACTTATGCTCTGGTGAGCCTTCTTCAAGCTCTAAATAAGGAAGCTCTTTTAATTGCTCCTCAGATACTAAATCGTCAAGACCAAGACGTGAACGTAAATGTGCAACATGCGACATATCCATTTTTTTCACTTGGTGTGCAATGTTTTTACCTTCAGCTGCTTCACCCATGCCGTAACCTTTTACAGTTTTAGCAAGAATCACAGTTGGACGACCTTTAGTATCTTCTGCTTTTTTAAATGCAGCAAATAGTTTTGATGACTCATGACCACCACGCTTAAGCGCGAAAATTTCGTCATCTGTCATATCTGCAACAAGTGCAGCTGTTTCTGGGTAACGACCAAAGAAGTTTTCACGTACGTACGCGCCATCTTTAGCTTTGTATGTTTGGTAATCACCATCAACAGTTTCGTTCATTAACTGTAGTAATTTACCCGTTGTGTCTTTAGCTAGAAGAATATCCCAGCCGCTGCCCCAAACTAGTTTAATTACGTTCCAGCCAGCGCCTTTAAACAAGCCTTCTAGCTCTTGAATAATTTTACCATTACCCATAACTGGACCATCTAAACGCTGTAAGTTACAGTTAATTAAGTAACAAAGGTTGTCTAGCTTTTCGCGTGAAGCAAAAGAAATAGCACCGCGTGATTCTGGCTCATCCATTTCACCGTCGCCTAAAAACGCGTATACACGTTGGTTTTTAGTGTCTTTTAAGCCACGACCATCTAAGTATTTTAAAAAGCGAGCTTGGTAAATAGACGCAATCGGACCTAGGCCCATTGATACCGTAGGGAACTGCCAAAATTCAGGCATTAATTTAGGGTGTGGGTACGACGGTAAACCTTTGCCATCAACTTCTTGGCGGAAGTTATCTAACTGTGTTGCCGATAAACGACCTTCAACAAACGCACGTGCGTAAATACCCGGAGAAATATGACCTTGGTAATAAACTAAGTCACCACCGTCTACGTCATTTGGTGCTTTAAAGAAGTGGTTAAAACACACTTCATAAAATGCAGCAGATGATTGGTAAGACGCCATATGACCGCCTAAGTCGAGATCTTTTTTCGATGCACGTAGAACGATCATAATCGCGTTCCAACGTATAATTGAACGAATACGGCGCTCAAGGTTTACATCACCTGGGTAAGCCGGTTCTTGATCTACAGGAATAGTATTAACGTAGTTCGTGGTAATACCCGTTGGCATATCAACGCCGTCTAAACGGGCTTGTTCTAACACTTGCTCAAGTAAAAACTGAGCTCGTTCAACACCTTCTTCGCGCACAACTGATTCAAGAGCTTGTAACCACTCTTGTGTTTCTAGCGCGTCTACGTCAATTTTATTGACTTCAGACATATGGAGGTTTCCTTATGTTTAAAATACGAATGTTTAATTTAATATCACTGTTACTTAATTTTGTGTGTTCAAAGTAGCAATGTACTAGCTTAATTTTGTTTGGTGCGTCTTAAACTACGTTCAATTCGCGAATGTTCTTTACCCGCTTCAAGTAATGCTTCTTCTATAAACGCTAAATGCGCATTACTTGCTAAACGGGCTTGTTCTGGATTACCGTCAATAACGGCATCCATTAATAAACGCCGGTGCTGGGCTAACTGACTGCTAATATCTGACTTTTTTAATAGAACAGTTAAATTTTGCAATACATTTTGCTCAAGTAGCGCTTTCATGCCTCTTACTAAATGCAGTAACACCACATTATGCGAGGCTTCTGCCACGCTAAAGTGAAATGCATTAATTGCTTTTGCTTTTTGCTGTAAATCATCATTAACTAGGGCAATTTTATCAAAGCTTTCTTTCACTTTGCTAAAATCGTTGCTGGTCCCGCGCAGTGCTGCGTAGTAAGCAGCAATCCCTTCTAATGCATGACGAAATTCAAGTAAATCAAACTGCGACTCAGGGTGTTTACTAATCAAATCAAAAAGTGGATCAGTAAGCCCTTCTTCGAGCTGATTTTTTACAAACGTGCCGCCACCTTGGCGACGCGTAACTAAACCTTTTGCTTCTAACTTTTGAATTGCCTCACGCAGTGACGGGCGAGACACTTCAAATTGCTTTGCTAGTTCACGCTCTGGTGGCAACTTTTCACCTGGTGCTAACGAGCCTTCAAGAATCATGTTCTCGAGTTGCTGTAAAATAACATCAGATAACTTTGCTGCTTTGATCTTTAAAGACATGAATCAACGTCCGCGTTGTATAAATACCAAGAGCCCATAAAGCGGGGCTTTGAGTAGTATGATTTACCCAAAAGGTAAATTGGTCATACCAAAAATTTTCAATACGGTATCAAAAACCTTATTAGCTGTCAATTTACAGGTAGCTTGAGCAATTAAAGTAGCGTAACGCATTTTGAACGAAGATTAAACAATGCGCAATTTACAAAAATTGTTATAACGTTAATAGGATGAAAACAATTGGTCTGACCAGAAAAATAGAGTGTTAACTCTAGTTGAATTTATTAAAGAAATTAATAACAGGATAAAAGTACCAAAGAAATAGCTGCAATTTACACACGATCAATCAACTAAACATAAAACACAATGCGCGATATAAAATCGCGACTACACAATATCGTAGCAGCGGGTTTACCCCGCGATTATTGTGCAAACAATCTCCCAACCGAAAAACATATGTGGGATATAAAATCGCGACTACGCAATATCGTAGCAGCGGGTTTATCCCGCGACTATTGTGCAAGCAATTACCTAAACGTAAAACACAATGCGCGATGTAAAATCGCGACTACGCAATATCGTAGCAGCGGATTTACCCCGCGACTATTGTGCAAGTAATTACCTAAACGTAAAACACAATGCGCGATGTAAAATCGCGACTACGCAAATTTATAAAAATTGCATATGCTTTAAATTCGTGGGTCTGTGATTGCTAAAATACGGGTATGTTATGCATCGTTCATATTTATTACGAAAGGGAAGAGTATCAAAAGCAAACCACTATTATGCTATTACACTGGTTTGTCATGAGCGAAACAACCTATTCACAAGCTTAATAATTAATAGAGCTATTATCAATGAAATGAGGGGATTAGAAAGAGAGCAACTAATTAAATCAAATACTTTCGTGATAATGCCAAACCATATTCATTGGTTATTACAATTATCCGATAGCGCAACATTAAGTGAGGTAATTAGAAGCTTCAAAGGACGCTCAGCCACGGTGTATAGACAATTTGGCAGACAAAAGCTTTGGCAAAAAGGGTTTTATGATCACTTAATAAGAAATACCGAAGACTTAAATAGCTGTGCTAGATACATAGTCGCAAACCCTTTGCGTGCAAATTTAATAGAAAATATTGCAGACTACCCATATTGGGATAGTATTTATCTAAACTCGTAGCAGCGGGTTTACCCTGCGATATTTGGCAACTAATCTCCCAACCGAAAAACACAATGCGCGATATAAAATCGCGACTTCGCAATATCGTAGCAGCGGGTTTACCCCGCGACATTAGGCAACTAATCTCCAACCAAAAACACAATGCGCGATATCGTAGCAGCGGGTTTACCCCGCGATTATTGTGCAAGTAATTGCCTAAACGCAAAACAAAATGCGCGATGTAAAATCGCGACTACGCAATCGTAGCAGCGGGTTTACCCCGCGACATTTGGCAACTAACCTCCCAACCGAAAAACACAATGCGCGATGTAAAATCGCGACTACGCAAATATCGTAGCAGCGGGTTTACCCCGCGACATTTGGCAACTAATCTCCCAACCAAAAACACAATGCGCGATATAAAATCGCGACTACGCAATATCGTAGCAGCGGGTTTACCCCGCGATATTTGGCAACTAATCTCCCAACCGAAAAACACAATGCGCGATGTAAAATCGCGACTACGACAGTCCACCAAATAATGTAAGTAGCGCTATAAGTACTAAGTAAAATAATACATTGCGCTTAACAAGCTTAATCATACAAGTGGCCTCGTAGGTACAGCCGTAATAACGCTTTTCAACTTGCTCTGCAGCCAGCGCAGTACATGTTACTACTTCTCGGTTTGGAGATTTAAAGTTAAGTACGTAACGTAGCCAACAGCTTGTGCCTTTATTAAAGTTACCTATTACTAAATAACCAAAGCTGGTAATACGTGCAGGTAACCAGTCGAGCCAAAACAATAATTTATGTATAAGTTTAAAACGCTTAGCAAATATTACTTTATGATCTTCTCGTACTAAATCAGCTAAAGTACGTACCAGTGCATATAAAACCGCACCTGGCGCGCCTAAAACAACGAACCAAAAAATAACCGCACAGTAAAATCTAAAGTTTACCCACGCCAATGTTTGCCCAAAGGTTTCGCCACCATCTTGATCATCAGTACGCTTTTGACCTATTTGCAACGCATATAAAGATGCAGCAGTACCGTCATCTCGCGTTAACGCATTTAAGTACGACTTATATAAAGCACGCTGCTTAGCACAACCAAAGCAAACCAAAAGCACCGCGATATTAATGCCCAACTGCCACAAAACAAAATCAGATAAACAATAAATTAGTGCCATCGCAATCACTGGAAGTAAAAGCCAAATTAAAAAGCCCGGTGCTGAGCTAAATAAGCCCTTATCACCAAGTAATTTATTAGAGCGATTTAAATAACCATTTGCGTAATAACTTATCTGCCAGTAATTAGACCGAGCGCCTAAGCGCTCTAGTATTAATGCAATTATTATAGAAACTAAAATCATGGGAATAATTCTCTTAACTTAGTTGTTCAATCATATTAAAAAACAATGGCCAATTAAAGCTACTGCCAGGATCTGTTTTACGCCCAGGGGCAATATCGCAATGCCCAACAATACGCGAAGGGGTAATTTTTGGATAGCGTTGCATTATAGATTTACTAATAATAGTTAATGTTTTGTACTGTGCTAAAGAATATGGAGCGGTGTCGGTACCTTCAAGCTCAATGCCAATGCTAAAGTTATTACAAGCAGGTACCCCCTCAAACTCAGATTGCCCTGCATGCCAAGCGCGCTTTTCAAAAGGCACGTATTGTATAACCTCACCGGTGCGCTTTATAAAGCAATGGGCCGATACACGTAAATTCTTTAAGTCACTAAAACTCGGATGAGCATTGCAATCAATGCACCCCATAAATAACTCATCAACGAAAGGTGTACCAAACTGCCCTGCTGGCAATGATATATTGTGAATCACCAATAAAGAAATATCAGCCTCATCAGGGCGCTCATCAAAATGCGAACAAGGCCGCTGCGCTACCGCACTTAAAACACCGTCTAAATCTATTTTCATGATACGTTTATTATATAAATATCAAGATATACATAGCACTGATGCTAATGGATTTATTAAAAAAATGATAGTAACAAGCGAGGTATAAAACCTCACCTACAAATAATTCAAACCCACACGTAGGTGCGAATTTACATCCGCTCATGTAACATAACTTTTGAAATTAAAAGCGAGGTATAAAACCTCACCTACAGATAATTCAAACCCATACCTAGGTGCGAATTTACATCCGCTCATGTAACGTAACTGTTGAAATTAAAAGCGAGGTATAAAACCTCACCTACAGATAATTCAAACCCGCACGTAGGTACGAATTTACTTCAAGCGCTTATCTTTATATTGGTGAAAAGGCAATCGCTTCTCTTTCTTTTATAAACATAGTAAAATTTGCTTAATTTATTAACGCTTATGAGCTTTTATTATGTCTATCCCGCACTCTTTAGTTAGCCAACTTGTCACTCTTGCACTCGACGAAGATTTAAATTATCAAACAGCTCAAGACGGCGATATTACCGCGCAGCTTATCCCTCAGAGCGAGCAAGCCAACGCAAAAGTAATTACCCGCGAAGACTGTATTTTTTGCGGAAAAGACATCATCCTTGAAGTATTTAAACAAGTAGACCCAAGCGTTAAGGTTAATGTACTCATTAATGATGGCGACGCAGTTAAAGCAAACAGCACATTATTTACCGCTATTGGCTCGGCTCGTTCAATATTAACTGCCGAGCGTACTGCACTTAACTTTGTGCAAACGTTATCGGGTACAGCCACTACTACAGCACATTATGTAAAAGAATTAAGTGGTACAACAACGCAACTACTCGATACACGCAAAACCATACCTGGTCTGCGCGCTCTTCAAAAATACGCAGTAAAATGTGGCGGGGGTGCAAACCATCGTATTGGATTATTTGACGCTTTTTTAATTAAAGAAAATCACATAGCAGCTTGCGGCACAATAAACAAAGCCGTAGCTCAAGCTAAACAAAACCACCCAAACAAACCTGTCGAAGTCGAAGTAGAATCACTCCCTGAACTTAAGCAAGCAATTGAAGCTGGCGCCGACATAATTATGCTAGACAACTTTAGCGTAGAGCAAATTAAGCAAGCTGTAATTTTAACCAACAAGCGTGCAAAATTAGAGGTTTCAGGCAATATGACCCTAGAAACGCTCAAAACTTATTCACAAGCCGGCGTCGATTTTATATCAAGCGGCGCATTAACAAAAAACTTACAATCAATCGATTTATCGATGCGTTTTGAACGATTTTAAAGCAACAACTGCCAATTAATACCCCTAATCGATTGACAAGTTAAGTAAAAAAGCATTAAATAACCCGAAAGGCTTACTTTGTAACATTTTGTTAAATAAAATCGCTTTTTTATAAGAAGATACGTGCTAAATACTAAAATAAAATGGTAGACTAATTCTGTTGTACTATTTTATTTTAAAAGGTAGTCATAAATAACTAGTACCTTTAGTTTTTAAAGACATAATTAAAAACTAAAGCAACTAAACTACTTACTTTATGCCTATACTATTTGTTGCTACAACATGTAGTGCTCTTAGTAAACTTTTATAGCTAGTACTAAACATAATGAATTCACATACGGCTTTTGTGTTTCATACTCTAAAGCTAAAGTGTAATAAAATTAATTTTAAGTAAAACTGTAAAGTAAATCAGTTAAATTAAGTGAGGCATTTGCCGCTTAAGTGATTTAAGTTACAAAAATCTATCCTTTAGGAGAGGAAACATGAAAACAATGACTCAAAAACAACAGGGTTTCACCCTAATTGAATTAATGATTGTAGTAGCAATCATCGGTATTTTAGCTGCAATTGCTTTACCTGCATACTCTAACTACCAAGCAACATCAAAGCTTACGGCTGGTTTAGCTGAGATATCTGGTGCAAAAACTGAAATGGAGATTTTAGCTAATAATGGTGAAACCGTTTCAACAGTTTCTGATATAAAAGCAATTAAAAATGCATCAACCCAAAACTGTACCATTACAGCTGCTATGTCAGCTGGCGCAGGCACAATTGTTTGTTCGATTGCCAATGCACCTTCTCAAATTAGTTCAGCTAAATTAACTTGGACTAGAGCTGCAACTGGGGCATGGACATGTGCAACTACAGGTATTGCAGCAGCAGACAAAGATTTAGCTCCAAAAAGCTGTCCACAATCTTAATCATTTCTTGATTACTAAAAGCGCCTAGTTTGGCGCTTTTTTAATGCGTAAGAATCAGCATTCATGAATATAATAAATATAAAAAAGCCATCGCTTATCAGCTTGTTTTTTCTGTGTACGCTAATACCTTTAATACCCATAATTTCATACGACTACCATAACCACCAACGTATCATCCAAATAGCTTTTTTACTTTTCACAAGTATTCTAGTGCTTACAGCTTTTTTAAGTAATAAAGAGCCTACTTTTAAGCTGGCACTAAACAAAAAAAATGGAATGTTATTTTCGGTTTTTATCTTTTGTGGTTATTTATCTGCATTAATGAGTGCGGAGCAAAGTTTTAGCTTACTTTATACATTTCATATAAGTCTACTTATTTTAACTATGTGTTATGTAGGTACTATAAATAATAAAAAATCTATTTTATTTATTATTTATGCATTACTGATAACTCATACAAGCCTCATTTTAATATGCCTACTTAATATAATTTTTACGCTATCTGAACAACAACCTTTAAATCCATACATAATTTACTCTGGATTTATTAACATTCGCTTTTTTAATCAAGTACAGGTGTTTGTTCTTCCATTTTTGGTGCTACTCCTAAAGTTTAAAAGCATTCAGCGTGTTGTATTTACTATTTTGTTTTTAAACTTATTACTTATATTTATTGGGCAAGCTCGTGGGGCTTTACTCTCATTTTTAGCTTTCTCCATTTTTGCTCTTGCTTTAAAAACTACATTAAAAAAACAAGTACTTATCGGATTAGCTTGCTTTGTTTTAAGTTGTATTACTTTTTATGCTCTAGATTCGTTAAATAAAGGAGGGGCCGAAATACTACGCACGTCCACCTCGGGCCGTATTGATTTATGGTTTAATACTATTTCAAGCCTATCTTTAAAGCATTTATTTATAGGCAATGGTCCTGGAGTGTTTGAAATGTCACTTGGCAGCTCAGCTCCTTTTAGCCATCCTCATAATTCGTTAATTGAAATTTTAAATGAATGGGGTCTTATCGCTCTTATATCTATTTTAGCAGTTGTTTGTACAACCTTTAAAAAAGCTATAACACATTTGAAATGTCATAAAAAAGATATCATTACTGAAAGTCTCTTTTATTCTTTTGCTATAGGAATTACATACTCACTATTTTCTGGTGTGCATGTAATGCCGGTTTCGCAAACACTCTTATTTATCATGTGGGGGTTGCTACTTGGAAGAATTAATAAAAAAAACAACCAAAGCCTTACCATAAATAAATACTTAAAAGCTTTAATAGCCATTTTATTTATTTTTGCATGGTGCCTTTACTTACAAAAAGCGATAAATATTTATAATAATATTGATCCTGATAAAGGATATATTTACGGGCCTAGGTTTTGGTCTGTAGGGCAACGATTTTAAAACGCTCAACTTTTCTACCAAGAATCATTAGTTTAAGTTATGCTTGTAATAATAACATGTAAACCAAATTCAGCTGGGTACTCTCAATGGCAATAAAACAAAAAGATAAAGGCCTCGATACCTTTCAGTGGGTCGGTGTAAGTGCGCGAGGGAAGAAACTTGAAGGCGAGCTTACAGGCAATAGTATTGCATTAGTAAAAGCTCAGCTTCGCAAACAAGGCATCACGCCATCAAAAGTAAAGCGAAAGGCAAAGCCATTATTTGGCATCCAAAGTGTCCAAAAAATAACGCCAAAAGATATCGCACTAGTTACTCGCCAAATTGCGACCATGCTAATGGCAGGAGTACCGTTAATACAGTCTATTGAAATGATTGGCACTGGCTCGACCAATAAAAGTGTCGCCAAATTAATGGAAACTATTGCGGATGAAGTTAAAGCAGGCCAACCACTATCAACCGCACTAAGAAAACATCCCCGCTATTTTGATGATTTATACTGTGACTTAGTCGCATCGGGCGAGCAATCAGGTGCGCTTGATAGAATATTTGATCGTGTCGCTATTTATAAAGAAAAATCTGAAGCACTAAAATCAAAAATTAAAAAAGCAATGTTTTACCCTATGTCAGTATTAGTTATTGCAGGTATTGTAACCTCAATATTATTAATATTTGTAGTACCTCAGTTTCAAGATATTTTTGCAGGGTTTGGCGCGGAGCTTCCTGCATTTACTTTGTTTGTTATTGGTATATCAGAATTTATGCAAGCGTATTGGTGGGTAATACTAATAGCTATAATTGCTTTCGGTTATACTTTTAAAGAAGCTAAACTGAGGAGTTTAAAACTTAGAGACGCTACTGACAGAGCAATACTAAAACTCCCTGTGATCGGTATGATTTTAAATAAAGCAGCAGTTGCTCGCTATGCACGAACTCTTTCGACTACGTTTGCTGCTGGTGTGCCGTTGGTTGATGCGCTTGATTCTGCAGCAGGAGCCTCTGGTAATGCTGTTTACCGATATGCCATTTTAGATATTAAGGCAGAGGTTAGCTCAGGTAATCAGATGAACTGGGCAATGCGCAACTCAAAAATATTCCCTGATATGGTAATACAAATGGTCGCGATTGGTGAGGAGTCTGGCTCACTAGATGGCATGCTCGCGAAAGTGGCTACTATTTACGAGCAAGAAGTCGATGATGCAGTAGATGGCCTTTCAAGCTTGCTTGAGCCACTTATTATGGCTGTACTTGGTGTACTTGTTGGTGGTTTAATTATCGCGATGTACTTACCTATTTTCCAATTAGGTTCTGTAATTTAATTCCTTTGGAAAAATATAAGAAACCTTGCGATTTTAAAGGGACGCACATGTAGCAGCGATTTTATATCGCGTTCTCCTAATTTTATATCGCGTCGTCCTAAGTGTGTTATTAAAGAATTTTAGTTTTAGGTAAACAAATGCAAAGTATTATAGAAGTAATGCAAAGCCAATTATGGTTTTATTTAACCTCGATTGGCTTAATTAGTTTATGTATTGGTAGCTTTTTAAATGTGGTTATCTATCGTTTACCATTAATGATGCAGCGCGAGTGGCAAAGTGAATGCCGTATATTGCTAGATGACGAGCTTAAAAAAAACAACTCGAACTCGGATAGCTCTAAACCAGGTAATTCGAAGCCTGATAGTTCTAACCCAAACATCAACGAGCCTTTTAACTTAGTAAAACCCAATTCTACCTGCCCTAAATGCAAAACTGCCATTAAGCCTTGGCAGAATATTCCTATTATTAGTTGGTTAGCACTTAAAGGTAAATGTGCAAGCTGCAGTAACCCTATTTCGGCTCGATACCCTGCTGTAGAGCTAATTACTGCCCTATTAAGTTTAATTGTTGCCTATAGTTTTGGTGCGACCGAGCAAGCCCTTTTATATATTTTTGTAACGTGGATTTTAGTAGCACTAACCTTTATTGATATTGACCACATGCTGCTGCCAGATCAACTTACACTTCCGCTTGTATGGCTTGCACTTATTGCCTCAGTAATGGGTTACACAATTACACCAACCGATGCCATTATTGGTGCGGCTTGTGGCTATTTAAGCTTGTGGAGCGTGTTTTGGTTATTTAAGTTACTAACCGGAAAAGAAGGCATGGGTTATGGCGATTTTAAATTGCTTGCTGTATTTGGTGCTTTGCTTGGCTGGCAGTCATTACTTACTATTATTCTGCTTTCGAGCGTAGTGGGTGCCATTATAGGTATTGCACTGCTGAGCATACAAGGTAAAGACAAAGCGACCCCTATCCCTTTTGGGCCTTATTTAGCGATTGCTGGCTGGATTGCAATGCTTTGGGGCAACCAAATTCAAGGCGCTTATTTTAATTTAATTGGTTATTAAAATGAGTGAGCAAATTACTAAAGTTAACAGCTGGGTATTAGGTTTAACAGGTGGTATTGGCTGTGGTAAAACGGCCATCAGTAACATGTTTGAAGAGCTTGATATTACAATAGTTGATGCCGATATAATTGCGCGTGAAGTAGTACTCCCAAATAGCAAAGGGCTAAGAGCGATTACCCAACACTTTGGTGAGGATATTTTATTGCCTGATGGCACATTAAATAGAGCAGAACTACGCGCAAAAATATTTACTAACAACAATGACAAAGAATGGCTTAATGCGTTACTGCACCCTCTTATACGGATAAAAATACTAAACGATTTAAATAGCGCAGCAAGCCCTTATGTTGTTTTAGTAGCGCCTTTATTGTTTGAAAACAACCTTGATAAATATTGCGACCATACCTTACTTATTGACGTACCAACCTCTGTACAAATAGCGCGTACAGCAAAACGCGACAGCACAAGTATTGAGCAAGTTAAAAGTATTATTGCCTCGCAAATGTCACGCGTCGATAAACAGCAAAAAGCGGATGATATTTTAAATAATGACCGTAGTTTAAACCTAGTGCATATAGAGCTTGTTGATCTACATAAAAAGTACCTACAATATGCATTACGCAACAAAACTAACTCACTTTAATACTGTCTTAACTCACACGAACTCGTATTTTAGTTAGTAAAATCACAACAAAGAATGAAAGGTGATGTAATCACCTTCTTTTTTCTGATAAATTGCTTACTATTGAAGGAATAAAACAGGTGCGCAATGAATATTAACTCACCGTTATTGAGAAAATTTATAACCCTTGGCCGCATTGATGCCGACACGGTTAAAAACAAACAAAATGAATTTGCCTCAACAGCTGAGCTTATTTCTAAATGTGGAAAAATCGATAGTAAAGATTTAGTTGAGCAGTGCATCGATTTATTTCGCGTACCTTATTTTGATTTAAAAGATTTTGACCCTACAAAAATTCCAGCCGATCTTGTAAAAGAAAAACTTATTCGCAAGCATCATATTTTACCGCTTGTTCAAAAAGATCGAAAAGTTTATATAGCAGCATCAGACCCAACAGATTACGGCGCATTCGAAAACTTTGAGTTTAGTACCGGTCTTTCATGCGAAATTGTTGTTGTTGATTATATTCAACTCGATGCCAAAATCGAGCAATTACTAGATGCCACTGGCAGCTTAAATTTAACTGATGACGAGTTTCAGGAATTTGCTGACTTAGATTCAGAAAGTCAAAAAGACACATCCCAGCAAGATGATGATAAAGATGATGCGCCTATCATCGTTTACATCAACAAAATTTTAATGGATGCCATTAAAAAAGGCGCCTCTGATTTACACTTTGAACCTTACGAGCACAAATACCGTATTCGCTTTCGTATTGATGGCATTTTGCATGAAGTGGCAAGCCCGCCTAATACATTAGCAACCAAGCTCTCTGCACGTATAAAGGTTATGTCACGACTCGATATTGCCGAAAAACGCAAACCACAAGATGGTCGTATAAAGCTAAAAATTACTGAACGCAAAAGTATCGATTTTCGTGTAAGTACTATGCCTACCTTGTGGGGCGAAAAAATAGTAATGCGTATCCTTGATTCATCAAGCGCTATGTTAGGCATTGATGTATTAGGCTATGAGCCTGAGCAGAAAAAGCTCTATATGGATGCACTTGCCCAGCCTCAAGGGATGATACTTGTAACAGGGCCAACGGGGTCTGGTAAAACAGTATCGCTATACACAGGCTTAAATATATTAAACCAGCCAGAGCGCAACATTAGTACTGCGGAAGATCCGGTTGAGATTAACCTTGAAGGTGTAAACCAAGTACAAATTAATATTAAAGCCGATATGACTTTTGCCAACGCACTGCGTGCATTTTTACGTCAAGACCCTGATGTAGTTATGGTAGGTGAGATACGTGACCTAGAAACCGCAGAAATATCAATAAAAGCGGCGCAAACAGGTCACTTGGTTTTATCAACATTGCATACAAACTCAGCGCCGGAAACAATCACCCGTTTATTAAATATGGGTGTGCCGGCTTATAACGTAGCAAGTTCGATCAGCTTAATTATAGCCCAGCGTTTAGCACGTCGTTTATGCCCTAAATGTAAAACGCCAGAACAACTTCCGAGTGAAGAACTGACTCGCCAAGGATTTAGCGCCAAGCAAATTGAAGAAATGACGTTATATACGCCCAAAGGGTGTGATAGCTGTACCGATGGTTATAAAGGTCGTGTTGGTATTTACGAAGTAATGCAAATTACCCCTGAAATTGCCCAAATTATTATGCGCGGTGGTAACTCACTTGAAATAGCTGATGTTTCCCTTAAAGCTGGGTTTAATAATTTACGATTATCGGGTTTGCGCAAAGCCGCTGATGGTTTAACGTCGCTCGCTGAAATAAACCGCGTCACTAATATGTAAATATATGGCTCTGGGTTATTGTTCTTAGAGCTATAAAGCAAAATTGTAGAGAGTAAAGTATGCCAACTATTGTAAACTGCCCAACCTGTAAAACTAAAGTTGAGTGGTCAGAGCAAAGCCCATTTCGCCCTTTTTGCTCAAAGCGCTGTCAGCTAATTGATTTAGGTGAATGGTCGTTTGAAAATAACAGAATTTCTGCACCAATCACGTCCGCAGAAGAGTTTAGCCAAGACATGATTGAAGATATTGAAGCTATGCTGGCTAAAAATGAAGATGACTTTTTTAAGTAATTTATCTTCATTATGCCCTAAATACGAAAACCAGCATTAAGCTGGTTTTTTAGTATTTACAAAAAAGTATAATTAACTTTTTTGTTTACGGTGCTTTTTATTCATACGCTTTTGCATTTTAGCAAATTTCTCTTTTTGCTCAGCGTTAAGTACTTGCATTACTTGGTGTTGCGTTTTTAGTTTAATTAAACCAAATTGCTCACCTTTTTCGCGGCGTTCATTTAATAGCTCTTTTGCTGCATTTTCGTCAAATGTTGCCGCCGAAAGTAACGCATCCATTTTTGCTTTATGCGCTTCACGCGTTGCTTTGCGGGCTTCTTTATCGTCGCCACGCAACGCTTTCATTTGTGTTTTTTGCGCTTCAAAAATAGCTTTTAGCTTAGTTTGCTGCTCATCTGTTAAGCTTAATTTTTCAACGCCGCGCTCAGAAAGTAAAAAGCGAGCTTGAGAATGGCCTTGTTTATGTCCGTCGCCTTTAGCTAATACGCTACCAGCACCAAGAGTTGCTGTTGCTAAGCCACAGATAAGTACTAATTTTGAAAGTGTGTTTAATTTAGTCATAATCATTACCTTAATATTGAATTGGTTGGTTGAGCGATTGTGGCTGCTAAGCCAGTGAGTTAACTATACCTAACTCAATGCAAAGTAACGCAAAGCAGTGTAAAGGTTGTGTAAAGATTCACCTTTGCACTATTTAGCGGGTAAAATAACGCTATAAACAACTCTAAGGGTTTGTAAATGAAACTATTAATGATTGATGACGACACTGGTCTTTGCGAGCTATTAAGTGAGTATTTAACTGCCCAAGGGTTTGAAATACAAAGCGTACACGACGGTGAGCAAGGCCTTAAACTAGCACAAGCAAATGACTACGCCCTTATATTGCTAGATGTAATGTTACCAACGCTTGATGGTTTTGAAGTACTTAAACAACTTAGGCAAACAAAACTCACACCGGTGATAATGCTTACTGCAAAAGGTGAAGACTTTGACCGTATTTTTGGTCTAGAGCTAGGCGCTGACGATTACATACCAAAGCCTTTTAATCATCGTGAATTACTAGCCCGCGTAAAAGCGATAACACGCCGTATAGAGCACATTAATAGCTTAAATGCAGCCACAACGAGTAAGTTACTCGTTAATGGTATTACTGTTAACCTTGCAGCGCGAGAGGCCTCAATCGACGGATCTACACTGACTCTTACTGGTACAGAGTACGAAATACTCACGCTATTGTGTAAAAATGCAGGCGAAGTGGTTAGTAAAGAGCAAATTAGCGAAGAAGTACTAGGTAGGCGTTTAGCTTCTTTTGATCGCTCTATCGATATGCATGTAAGTAATATCCGTAAAAAAATAGCTGAGCATATTCCAGGTGAGCGAATTAAAACAATGCGAGGTACGGGTTATGTCTTTATCCAAGGCGAATAAAAGCACTTACTTTGCTTGGTTAAAACACCCTGGGCACTACCTATTTTTTAAAGTATTTATTTGGTTTTGGTTAACTATAATCGGCACCGTAGCAGCGCTTATATTTTTAAGTAATATAACCGCTATTAATGCGGTATCTAACGAGCCACTTTATGGCCCGATGAAAAAAAACCTAATATACACCGCCAAAAGTATTGAGCGTACTGCTATTAAACATAAGCGCAGCCTAAGCGAAGTATTAGTACACCCTCGCCTATCAAAGCGTAAACTTTTATACTTAAGCGCAGCTCAAAGCGAGGATTCTCTTAGTAGTAAAGAGGTGCCAGAGAGCATCGATTTAAGTTTATTAAACTTCACTCAAAATATGTCACCGCAAATTATTTTCACTGAGAAATATCAAGCCTTCGGTCCTGTTAATATAAACGTGCCTGAAGGGAGTTTTTATCTTTATGAAATAGATATTAACCATCAACCACCGCTAATAATGCGCTTTAAGCTTATGCCTAATTGGATGAAAATAGTCATCGCAATTGTTGCCTCTCTTATTTTAAGCTTTGTATTTAGCCGTAACTTAATAGCCCCTATAAATAGCCTTAAAAAAGCGGCAATTAAACTATCAGCGGGTAACCTAAGCGCAAGAGCCGACATTTCTGTAAACCGAAAAGATGAGCTAGGAATACTAGGGCGAGATTTTAACAGCATGGCTAATCAGTTAGAGCTTTTAATTAGTTCACAAAAACGCTTATTAGCCGACATATCACATGAGTTACGCTCGCCCCTTACGCGTTTAAAAATGGCTACCGGTCTTGCACAAATGCAAGCTAACGACGCTAGCCAATCGTATTTATTACGCATAGAAAAAGAAGCTAACCAACTCGATAAGATGATTGCCGACGTGCTTCAAGTTTCTCGCTTAGAAGCAAAAAGCCAAGCGCTTTCACTGCAAAAACAATCATTACAAATAATTGTAGATCACGTTATTAACGATGCGCAGTTTGAAGCAAAACAAAATAATAAGCAGCTAAATATAGTGGGCGCTTTAGACATCAATATTAATTGCGACGAAGGCCTTATTGCCAGTGCGCTTGAAAACCTACTTCGCAACGCCATTAAATACGCAAATAATACGATTAGTATTACTCTAAAGCATGCTGATGCCATTTATATAGAAATATGTGACGATGGCTCTGGTGTGCCAGATGATCAACTGAGCAAGCTTTGCGAGCCCTTTTTTAGACAGTCAGATGCGCGGGATCGCGTAAGTGGTGGCACGGGTTTAGGTCTTGCGATTGCTAAAAATGCTATTACTGCGCATGGCGGCAGTTTAGTATTATCAAATAAAGAACTAGGTGGCTTGTGTGCTAATATAACCTTGCCATTAATAAAAGAGTAAAGCATGTTTTATAGTAGTGAGCGTGAGCTTAAGAGTAATCAAATAACAATTAATAACTTTTATAAAAACACGCTAATTAAAGCTTATTTAGATACACCTAACGGGCAATTATTTTATGCTTATGCCATACCAGATAAAGCCAAAAATGCCATTGTAATAAGCTCTGGGCGCCTTGAAGGGTTAGATAAATATAAAGAGTTGTTATGGGAGCTGTATAACAATAATTTTGCCATATTCATAGCCGATCACCAAGGACAAGGCCGCTCTTATCGCCACCTACTAAATAAGCACAAAGGCCATGTTAATCAATTTAAAGATTACAGCGCAGACCTAAACTTATTTAATACACAAATAGTGGATACTCATTGGCAAGGTAAAAAGGTGTTAGTGAGTCATTCAATGGGCGGCGCCATAGCATTTGATTACCTTGCGCATTTTGAACACAATTTTAGTGGCGCGTTTTTATCAGCGCCTATGCTTGATATTTATACAAAAAACACACCAAAACCTTTAGCTAAATTAATAGCAAGTACTGCAACCCTTTTGGGTCAAAAAGACAATTACGCACTAGGGCAAACCGATTACATACCCGATGAGTTTGCTACAAATGTATTAACCAGCAGCCCAGTGCGTTACGAGCTATTTAGGCAAACATATCAAGAAGAGCCATTACTACAGCTCGGCGGTGTTACTTACGGCTGGCTAAATGCGACGTTTGAATTTATAACTTCTGTGGATAACTTAAGCGTGACTATTCCACTTTATATTGCCAGTGCGCAAAACGACGAAGTGGTTGATAACAATGCCCAATATAAATTAGCAAACAGGCACGTAAACACTGTACTTAAAAGCTTTGAAGGCGCTAAACACGAGCTGTTTTTTGAACGTGATGAAATACGCCAGCCATTGCTTAAGAGCTTGTATCAGTTTTGTGAGTCGGTGACGGCTTAACAAGTACCGACAAAGGGTCGAGGTGGATCAGTATATCTACCTCAGACTCAAAGCGTTCTTTAAGCATTGCCTCTACTTCATCAGCTACGTTATGTGCGCGAATCAAACTTAAATGATCATCAAGCTCTAAGTGCATTTGGATAAACTTAACTTTTCCGCCTTGGCGCGTACGAATATCATGCACACCATGTACATCAGCATGGGCTCTGGCTATATCAAATATGCTTTGCTTTTCATCATCTGGCAGTTCTTTATCCATTAAATGATCGGCACTATCGCGAGCAATATCCCAGCTGTTATAAAGTAAGTAACCCGCTACACCTATCGCAAAAACAGGATCGGCATACAACACACCATAATAAGCTAACAAAATAGCTAATAGCACAGCGGCATTTAATATTAAATCGCCTTTGTAATGTACTGAGTCGGCTTTTATAGCAATTGAATCGGTGTATTTAACTACTTTATTTTGCACAAATACAATGACGAGCGTACACGCAATAGCAAAAATACTTACCCACACACCTAATAAAGAATGGCTTAACTGTATAGGATTAAATAAACGCTCAATACCATGAAAAGCAAGTAGGCAACCTGAGCCTGCAATAAACGCAGCTTGTCCAAGCCCTGCAAGTGCTTCAGCTTTACCGTGTCCAAATCTATGGTCATCATCTGCTGGGCGCAGTGCGTAACCTAACACTAAAAAACTCATGGCGGTGGCAGTAATATCCATTAACGAATCAGTTAACGAGCCAAGCATTGAGGCCGAGCCCGAAGCAAGCCATGCCCATGTTTTTGCGCCAATCATTAAACTAACCATTACCATGGTAACAATGCTTGAAGTTTTAACCCAAAATTCGTAGCTACGGTTATGCACGTTTTAATCCGATAATTAGGAGTATTCAATAGTGTGAGTATATCATTTTTTTAAAAGGTTTCGTGTATACTGCCCTTCGTCAAACTACAGATTATTTTATAAGGCTCATTATGCTGGATATTGTTTTATACCAACCTGAAATACCGCCTAACACTGGTAATATTATTCGCCTATGTGCCAATACCGGCTATGCATTACATTTAATTGAGCCTCTAGGTTTTGAGTGGGACGATAAGCGCGTGAAACGTGCAGGACTTGATTATCATGAATTTAGTCATGTTCAACGCCATGCCTCATTTGAAGATTACCTTGAAAAATGTAAACCAAAAAAAATATATGCATGTACAACCAAAGGTAGTCAGTTTCACCATGAAGCAAGTTACGAAGCGGGTGACTGCTTGGTATTTGGCCCAGAGACTCGCGGCTTGCCTGACGATATGATCCAAGCACTGCCAAAAGAGCAGCGTGTGCGTATTCCTATGCAAGCCAATAGCCGCAGCATGAACTTGTCAAACGCAGTAGCTGTGTTTGTCTACGAGTCGTGGCGCCAGTTGGGTTTTCCTAACGCGCAGTAAATAGCTTTGAGCTAAACAACAAAAAACCGACATAACGTCGGTTTTTTAGTTTTATAAACGCTTATAAAATTATTCAGAACGTTGCTCTCGGCCTAATAGCGCCATTGCAGCTTCTTTCATATCTTTATTTTCATAAAGCACTTTATAAATTTGCTCGGTAATCGGCATTTCTACACCGCTACGCTGCGCTAATAAATACACTTCTTTGGTATTTCTAAAGCCTTCAACTACTTGACCAATTGATTCAATAGCAGCATCAACGCTTTCGCCTTTACCTAACGCTAAACCAAATCGACGATTACGTGATTGGTTATCTGTACACGTTAGTATTAAATCGCCAAGGCCTGCCATCCCCATGAAGGTTTCTGGCTTAGCACCAAGAGCGCAACCTAAACGAGTAAGCTCTGCAAGGCCTCGGGTGATAAGTGCGGTACGCGCATTAGCGCCAAAACCAACACCGTCCGAAATACCGGCACCAATGGCAATTACATTCTTAACCGCACCACCGAGCTGTATACCAATAAAATCATCATTGTTATACACACGGAATGAGCGACCACAATGAAGTAAATCAGCGAGCTGCTGAGCAAATTCAGGCGACGTAGAAGACACTGAAATAGCTGTAGGTGAGCCCATCGCCATTTCTTTTGCAAACGTAGGACCCGACAGTACCGCAAGTGGAATATCATCACCTAATTCTTGCAAAGCCACTTCTTGTAACAAACGTCCAGTATTAGGCTCAAGCCCTTTAGTTGCCCACGCTACTTTAGCACCGTCTTGCAATGCAGGTTTAATCTGCGCAAGTGTGTCGCCAAAAGCATGGCTTGGCACAACAACAAGTACAATAGCGCTGCTAGCAACGGCATGTTGTAAGTTAGCTTCAAGAGTAAGAGTATCTGGAAAAGGAGCATCAGGTAAGTAACGTTGATTTTTCCGCTCAGCTGCAAGCGTGGCAACGTCGTCGCTATTTCGTCCCCAAAGTGTCACGTGGTGACCATTTCGGGCTAAACAAATAGCAAGGGCGGTGCCGTAAGACCCCGCCCCTAATACAGTAACAGCTGTAGTTGCTGTACTCATAAGTTATGCGTCTGCTGAAGCCTGGTCAGCTTGCGCAGTACGTTGTTGCATGTATTGTGCAAATAACGCATCAAAATTAACTGGCGCAAGGTTAAGCTGTGGGAAAGTACCACGGTTAACAAGGTTTGAAACAGCTTCACGTGCATATGGGAACAACACGTTAGGACAAAATGCACCTAGCATATGCGCAAGTTGCACTTCTTCAACTTCAGCAATAGTAAAAATACCTGCTTGTTGAATTTCACATAAGAACGCAGTTTCTTCACCAAGAGAAGCGGTTACAGTCAGCGCTAAAACAACTTCAAATACACCTTCGTCTAGTTTATTAGAGCGTGTATCTAGGTCTAGCTTAACTTCTGGCGTCCATTCTTTTTGAAAAATGGCCGGAGAGTTTGGCGTTTCAAACGATACATCTTTAGTGTAAATACGTTGAATAGTAAATTGTGCGCCGTCTTGTGCAGCTGCTACGTTTTGATTTTCTTCGTTCATTGTTATTCCTAACTTGTTCGTTATTATAATTAAATTAAGCGTTTAGCTTAGCGTCAAGTTTACCTTGCGCTTCAATAGCCATCATGTCGTCGCAGCCACCGATATGTTCATCATTAATAAAAATTTGCGGTACTGTGCTTGCACCACCTGCTTTGGCAATCATTTCATCGCGTAGCTCAGGCTGTACACCAATATCATAATTTGTGTATTCAACGCCTTTGCTGTTTAAAAGCGAAAGAGCACGCTGACAAAATGGACAATACGCCTTGGTGTATAAAACAACATTACTCATAATAAATCCTCTATCGGCCTAGCTAAACTGATTAGCGACCTGTTGTAGTTGGTAAGCTGGCAGATTGCCACGCACCCATGCCACCTGCTAATAAGTAAACTCGTTCAAAACCAGCTTTACTCATAGCGGCTGCAGTACCTTGGGCAGTCATACCTGTAGTACATACAACTATAATGGGTTTAGTCTTGTACTTTTCAAGGCTTGAAAAGTCAGATTTTTTCGCATTCTCTGGGCTTAAGTGCTCAGCACCAGAAATACGCCCTGCATTAAACTCTTTTTGCGCACGTATATCGATTACTTGACCGTCATCACGGTTAATAAGTAACGTAAGCTGCTGAGGATTTATTTGACGAACAGCTGAAAGCTTACTCTTTATCCAGCCACTAACAATAAGGAAAACAATACCAACCCAAGCAAGGCTTAAAATGGGATGATTTGTAATAAATTCAATATATTGATCCATTCTACTTCCACTATGAAATTATGTTTTAAAACGTGATGTTTTAAGGATTTTGTACTTTAGCCACGCAAGTATACCCAAACCAACCTAAAATGCGAGTTTAGGAGCACTTAGAGACGTTTAAAAAACGATAAAGCCCCCCATATATAGTTAACAAGAACTCTGGATAATAAATCTATCTCAAGCAGAGTTCAGGTTAGTCAATGAGGTATAAGTGAAAAAATTTAATATCTTGTTTTCAATGCTGATCCTAGCTTAAAAACACGGTATGCTAAAACCACGCTAATAAACCTTTTAGGTGCACAGTATCCATCAACAGATACTAATTTTCAGGAGCTATTATGACAGAGCATAAAAAACCACTGGTATTAATGATTTTAGACGGTTGGGGATACCGCGAAGATACGCAAAGTAATGCTATTCTTGCAGCTAACACACCGGTATTAGACAATTTATGGGCCACACGGCCACACACATTAATATCAGCTTCGGGTTTAGATGTTGGTCTTCCTGATGGTCAAATGGGTAACTCAGAAGTTGGCCATGTGAACTTAGGTGCTGGTCGCATTGTTTATCAAGATTTCACCCGTATCACTAAAGCAATTAACGATGGCGAATTTGATTCAACCCCAGCCTTAGTTGAAAACATAGATAAAGCGGTAAGTGCAGGAAAAGCAGTTCACATAATGGGTCTTTTAAGCCCAGGTGGTGTGCATAGCCATGAAGACCACATAGTTGCTAGCATAAAACTTGCTGCAAAACGTGGCGCTAAAGAAGTTTACTTTCATGGCTTTTTAGATGGCCGCGATACACCTCCACGTAGTGCTAAAGCGTCAATCGAACGTATTGAAGCGTTATTTAGCGAACTTAAATGCGGTCGTTTGGCGTCACTTATTGGCCGTTACTACGCAATGGACAGAGACAACCGTTGGAACCGCGTAGAAAAAGCTTACAACGTAATTGCCTTAGCTGAAGGTGACTTTAATTTTGATAACGGCGTAGAGGCACTTAATGCAGCGTACGAGCGCGACGAAAACGACGAATTTGTAGCCGCTACAACCATTACACCAACAGGCGCCGCTCCTGCTTCAATAAACGATGGCGACACTCTAATTTTTGCCAACTTTAGAGCAGATAGAGCCCGCGAAATTACTCGCGCTTTTGTTGAGCCTGATTTTAATGGATTCGCAAGAAAAAGAACGCCAAATCTTAGCGCATTTGTAATGATGACAGAGTACGCAGCTGATATAAATGCACCTATTGCCTTTGGTTCAACACCGTTAGTAAACGTACTTGGTGAGTGGTTTGAAAAAAATAACAAAACACAGCTTCGCATTTCAGAAACCGAAAAATACGCACACGTTACGTTTTTCTTTAGTGGCGGACGCGAAAGTGAATTTAAAGGCGAAACACGCGAGCTAATTCCTTCGCCGCAAGTTGCAACCTACGACTTACAACCTGAAATGAACTCAGAAATGCTAACCGACAAGCTAGTAGCAGCAATTAAAAGCGGTAAATACGATGCTATTATTTGTAACTACCCTAACGGCGATATGGTTGGTCACTCAGGCGTATTTGAAGCCGCTGTTAAAGCTTGTGAAGCTGTAGATAGCTGTATCGGACGTGTTGTTGATGCACTTGAAGAGTTTGGTGGTGAAGCACTAATAACAGCCGATCATGGTAATGCTGAGCAAATGGCTGATCTTAAAACAGGCCAAGCGCATACTGCCCATACTAGTGAACCGGTACATTTTATTTATGTTGGTCGCGATGCAGAGCCTATGCAAGGTAAGGCATTAAGCGATGTAGCCCCTACAATGCTTCACTTAATGGGCATGGAGCAACCAAGCGAAATGACTGGTACGCCTATCATGATGTTGAAATAACACATGAATAGACGTATTAACCGGTTAATTAAGTGCGGTTTAATACTAACTTCATTAGTGACTGCATCTGCAGTTGCTAATGAGGATCGTACTAAAAAAGACTTATCAGAAGTTCAAAATGCACTTGAGCAAAGCCAAGCTGAGTATAACGCCCAAAGAAAAAAAATAGCGTCGCTACAAAAAAACCTAAAAAGCCATGAACTCGATATAGCTAAAAATGCTAAAGCACTTAACATGGCAGAGCAATCAGTAAAAGAAACTAAAACACAGCAAAAAGAGCTACAAAATAAAGCCGATGAGCTCGATAAAAAGCACACTCAATTTCAGAAAATTTTAGCCGCGCAACTTAAAAGCGCCTATATGGCCGGTGGCGACGACTACTCTAAAATGCTGTTAAATCAAGAAGACACTGCAAAATTTGAGCGCACACTTAGTTATTACAACTACTTAAATAAAGCCCGTATTGAACAAATTGAAGATCTAAAAGACCTTCAACAGCAAATAGTACAAAACCAAGAAGAGCTTGTTAAAACACAAGAAAAACTAGCGCTTTTATTTGATGAGCAAAAAAGACGTCAAACTGCATTGCTTAATGCACAAAGTGAACGCCAAGCTAATCTTAAAAATTTACAAGCTCAGCTCAACAGCACCAAAAGTTCAATAAACTATTTAAAAGAAAACCAACAAACTTTAGTAGCAACAATTGAAGAACTCGAAAAAGAAAAAACACAGAAAATTGAATTACTGGGCCTAAATAAAAACAAAGGCAAATTAGACTGGCCGAGCAAAGGTAAGTTAGAGCACACATTCGGCCAACGTAAACATGGTGGTATTGATTGGAAAGGCGTATTAATTGGTGCAAAAGAAGGCACTAATATTAATAGCGTACATAACGGCCAAGTTGTATTTGCCGATTGGCTAAAGGGCTATGGTTGGGTAATTGTTGTAGACCATGGTGAAGGTTTTATGAGCCTATATGGTCATGCCCAAACACTGCTAAGAGATGTAGGCGACATGGTACGCGAAGGCGAAACCCTTGCTTTAGTTGGCCAAAGCGGCGGACAAGCTAGTTCTGGTCTATACTTTGAAATACGCCACAAAGGACGCGCAGTAAATCCTGTAAAATGGTGCAAACGCATTTAATTAAATAAATCGCTGCACCGCTCTGGAGCAGCTGATGACAACTAAAAAAACTGCAGTAATTACCATTGATAAAAAAAATACAGGCTTTTATATAAGTCTGTATTTACTTGTATTACTAACCTTAATCGCTTTTTCTAGTAACGTACTAGCAAGCTCGATTAAAGATCTTAAAAGACAACAAATAGACGAAATACTCTTTAACATCCATGCCTACTACGTTGAAGATCTCACCTTACAAAATAGCCACCACATTAAATATAATAGCCAACAGTTTGAGCGCTTATATTCAAAGCTCGACTCTTACTCTAAGTACTTAAATGAGCACGAACTAACCTCATTATTTGATAACACAAACGGGCGCTATACAGGTATTGGTATTGAGGTTAAAAATATCGACGAGAATATGACTATTGTTAATGTGGTTAATAACTCCCCCGCAAAAGCAGCGGGTATTTTGCCAAGCGATATTATTGTAAGTGTAAACAACCAAGCAGCCCAAAACCGTACAATCGATGAAGTAGCAACACTAATAAGAGACAGTAAATTTTCAAATATAGAGCTAATTATAAGTCGTGATAACAATAAAAACCCACTCACGTTTCATGTAGCACGCCGCCAAATAAACCTCGAAAGCGTAACAAGCGAACTTCTAGATTTTGGTACTGGTTATATAGCTATCAATAATTTTTCTAACCACACATTGCATGAGGTTGCTCTGCAAGTTGCTGCCCTGCAAAGCCACTTTGGTTACCCACTTAAAGGCTTAGTAATTGATTTACGTGATAACCCAGGGGGTACATTACAAAGCGCAGTAGCGGTATCAGACCTATTTTTACAAAGTGGCACTATAGTGACTACTAAAGGACGTTTTTACGATGCCAACCAAGCATTTTATGCAAAGCGTGGAGACATTCTAAAAAATGCCCCCATTGTTGTGCTTATAAACGAAAACTCAGCCTCTGCAGCCGAAATACTTGCAGCAGCGCTAAAAGATAATAAACGAGCAACCGTTGTTGGCAGTCAATCTTTTGGGAAGGGTTCTGTACAATCGCTCATTCCGCTAGGTGATGGCAATACCGCATTAAAGCTCACCACAGCGAAATACTTCACACCGTTAGGTAAATCGATTGATGGTATAGGAATAACCCCAGATGTGGCGGTTAATCAAACAAACCTTTCACAAAGTAATAAAGCCGTTATAATAAAAAATGAACATACTAACAGTAACGCGCAATTACTTACTGGTAACTTAGCAGATTTACAATTAGTTAAAGCGAAACAATTACTCAGCATGCAATAGCTTGTATAAGCTGTTAAACAAAGCTAAAAAAGATAATAAAAACTATAAACGTGAAAATAATAAAATGGCTAATATTAGCTATTTGTTTTAGCTCAGCAACAATTAGCGCTAAACAAATAGCAATAGTGATAGACGATATAGGCTATCATCAACGGGACTTAGAGTTCCTTTCCTTACCAGGGCAATTGTCGTATTCAATTTTGCCCCATACTCCTTATTCGCAAATTTTTGCAACGCTTGCTAGTCAATCAAATAAAGAGTTATTACTTCATGTACCTATGCAGGCACTTAACGGTAAAGAACTCGGACCTGGCGCGCTTACTTTAAATATGAATAAAGAGCAGCTTCAGCAAACTCTAGGAACCGCTCTCGCTAGTTTACCGCAAGTTAAAGGCGTTAATAACCACATGGGCTCAGCGCTTACGCAGCAAAGCCAAGCTATGAAGTGGACAATGGAAGTGCTTAAAAAGCGCCATTTATATTTTTTAGATAGCCGCACAACCGATTTAAGCCAAGCACAAAATGCTGCTAACTTTTTAGGTGTTGCCAATATTAGTCGCCAAGTGTTCTTAGACAATATAACTACACCAGAACAACTGCAGCTAAGACTTGAAGAATTAAAACAACTAGCCATCACTCATAATTCCGCTATTGCAATTGCTCATCCCTACCCAGAAACAATCGAATTTTTACGTCATGCCTTACCCGAGCTAACTAAGCAAGGTTTTGAGCTCGTGCCGGTTTCGCAGCTGGTTGAGCGTAAATACATTCAGTTAGCGCATGCTGAGGGTAAAGGAGTTAGTGCTCGGTGATATAAGCTTTAAATAAAGCTATATCCGAATGATAAACTAACCATTCAATAATGCAGAGTATCGGTATTACTTGATAGGATATTTTATCATTGGGTTTCGCTTCGCTCAAACCAACCTACGCAAAAGCAAAAAGCCCCGCATTTTCATGCAGGGCTTTTTAAATTTTACTGCTAGAGGTGTGTTTAGCTCATAGCGCTTTGTAACTTTTTCATCGCTGTTTTTTCAAGCTGGCGAACGCGTTCAGCAGATACACTGTACTTTTGTGCAAGCTCTTGAAGAGTCGCCTTATCATCAGACAACCAACGTGCGCTAACAATATCTTGTGAACGTTCGTCTAGTGTTTTAAGTGCGCTAAATAAACGAGTATGCGCTTGCTCTTTCCACTGCTCTTGTTCAACGTCGTCAGCTAAATCAGCTGCGCCATCTGTTAAATATTGTACTGGAGAGTACGTACTTGTTGGTGCGTCGTCGTTATCGTCGCCCGTTAGGTCAAAGCCCATGTCTTGGCCGCTCATGCGCGATTCCATTTCACGTACTTCTTTTTCACTCACACCTAGCTCGCTAGCAACGGTACTAACCTCAGCTTGATTAAACCAACCTAAACGCTTTTTATTTTTACGAAGATTAAAAAACAATTTACGTTGCGCTTTAGTGGTTGCAACTTTAACTATGCGCCAATTTTTAAGCACAAACTCGTGAATTTCGGCTTTAATCCAATGCACTGCAAACGATACTAAACGCACACCCACAGTAGGGTCGAAACGCTTAACCGCTTTCATCAGGCCTATATTACCTTCTTGAATAAGGTCAGCTTGTGGTAAGCCGTATCCCGAGTAGCCTTTAGCAATATGCGCTACAAAGCGTAAATGCGACATAATGAGTTGCTTGGCAGCACTAAGATCGCCTTCTTCCTGAAGTTTTTTAGCAAGTTCTTGCTCTTGTTCAACTTTAAGCATAGGAATAGTGCTTACCGCTTGAAGGTAACCGTCCATGCTTGCGCTTTGTTGTCCGACTGTAAGTGCCATTGCGTATAAATCTTTACTCATTTTTCACCTCGGTGATAAACATTTGAAACTATCTTAGCACTCTTTCTTTAAGAGTGCTAACCCCAATTTAAAACTTTTTTAAAGTATAAATCAAGCAGTTTTTAGTATGTGTTTAGTCTACTACAAGCGACTGAATAAGTGATGAATTGAGGGGCTGCAGCAGGTTAACCTCGCTGCATCACCTTATTTACAACTCATTACTTCATGGGAGGATAGTACATAAATATGACAGTTTTAATAACAGGAGGTACAACCCAGTTCGGTACGATACGCATATCAAGCTGGGTTGGTTCACTTATAGTTTGCAGGATTTTTTATACTTTATCGGGTTCTATTTCTTTAATATATCGATTTACAGAAAGGTACGAGCCTACAAATCCTAAGCTTGTTGCAAGTAACACTAAAAAGCCGAGCTCATTAAGCGATAATCCAATTAACGAAAAGCTTGTTTGATACACCCCCGCTACACTGCTCACAGCGCTTGAAAGCCACCACATCATTAGTCCTACACATATAAAGGCAAATAAACCACCTATTACACCATACCAAATACCGGTCCACAAAAATGGGGCATGTATAAAGGTGTTAGTTGCGCCGACTAGCTTCATTACTTGTATTTCTTCTTTTTTATCCATGATCGACAAACGGATGGTGTTACCAATAATAAGCGTCACTGAGGTAAGCAGTAATAATGCGATGGTTATTACACTTTCTTTCAGTAAATCTAGTAATGCATTTAAACGCTCTAGCCACGCTATATCGAGCTTACCAAAATCAACTTCACGTTCACTTTCTAATTTAGTTAGCAGTACTTTAGCGGCATTTGGGTGTCTGTGACGTTTTGTAGGAGTAACAAGTACCACATCAGGTAATGGGTTTTTATCTAAGTACTCTAAAGCTTGCCCAAAGCCAGATACGTCTTTAAATTCTGTTAGTGCTTTTTGCTTTGATATAAATTCAACGCTTTCCACTTCTGGATAAAGTGCTAAACGCTTTACTAATGTTTGCGTTTCTTGCTCGTTCATACTTTCTTTTACAAACAACGATATTTCACTCGCTTCTTCAAAACCACTACTTACTTGCTGTACGTTCTTAACAACGAGATAAAGTGTTGCAGGTAACGTTAGGCTCAAACCAAGTACAGCAATAGTCATCATAGATGCAAGCGGCGTACGCCACATTTCACCTAAGCTATGAACACCTTGGCGAAAAATATTAATAATGAAAAAGTAACCGCCAGCTAATACTGATTTTTTTTGCTTGTCGTTACTATTTTGACGACTTTTAAAAAGTAAACTCATAGTGCTCCCTCAGCGAGCGGATCTTGAAGCATGCGGCCATCTTTTAAGGTTAGACTGCGGTACTTCATACGTGCAACCAAACCTAAGTCATGCGTCGCTATAAGAACAGTGGTGCCGTGTTTATTAAAGTCCTCAAACAGCTTTAGGATTTCCATTGAAAGCTCAGGGTCTAGGTTACCTGTAGGCTCATCGGCTAACAGAATTGGCGGGGAGTTTACAATTGCTCTGGCAATACCAACACGTTGCTGCTCGCCTCCAGAGAGCATAGACGGATGACATTTTATTTTGTCTATCAGGCCTACTTTATCAAGCGCACCATGAACACGTTTAGCTATTTGCTTATGGTGAGTACCCTCAATAATAAGAGGCAGTGCCACGTTATCAAAAATGGTATAGCGCTCTAGTAAACGGTGGTTTTGAAAAATAATACCTATATCACGGCGAGCATAAGGAATTTGACGCGAGTTTACTTTATTTAAATCAACACCGTTGATAAATACACTGCCTGCCGATGGGCGTTCCATTAAGCTAATTAACTTAAGCAACGTACTTTTACCCGCACCACTGTGGCCGGTTAAAAAGGCAAGTTCACCCGGTTTAACATGAAAATTAACTTTTTCGAGGGCGCGGTGCCCTCCAGGATAAGTCTTACTTACTTGCTGAAAATTTATCATCTTTTTATTATGCCAATTCAATTAGTTTACTAATAAAATTGGTATTCCTCGCAATTAAAAAGGGAGCAAGCTCCCTCTTTTGGTAAATTAAACGTCGTCCTCATCTTGGCTAAATAACGCATCAATAAAGTCATCGCTTTTAAAAGCGCGTAAATCATCAATACCTTCACCAACACCAATGTAACGAATTGGAATATTAAACTTATCTGCAACCGCAAAAATAACACCACCCTTTGCAGTCCCATCAAGTTTTGAAAGCGTAATACCAGTTAAGCCAACGCATTGATTAAATAAGTTCACTTGGCTAATTGCATTTTGACCTGTGCCAGCATCAATGGTTAGCATCACTTCGTGCGGCGCATCAGGATCAATTTTTTTCATAACACGAGCTATTTTTTCAAGCTCTTGCATTAAGTTATCTTTATTTTGCAAGCGACCCGCTGTATCTGCAATTAACACATCTATATTACGTGCTTTTGCAGCTTGGAATGCATCAAAAACAACCGATGCACTATCTGCTCCCGTATGCTGTGCAATAACAGGAATGCTGTTACGTTCACCCCAAACCTGAAGTTGCTCAACAGCAGCCGCTCTAAACGTATCGCCAGCAGCCAGCATAACCGACTTACCTTCGCTTTGAAATTGCTTAGCCATCTTACCAATAGTCGTTGTTTTACCAACGCCATTTACGCCCACCATTAAAATAACAAATGGCTTTTTATCTTTGGTAATTACTAAAGGCTGTTCAGCCGTTTTTAGCATCGCCGCCATTTCTTGTTTCATTAACTCATAAAGCGCATCACCATCTTTTAACTGCTTACGGTTTGCAGCATCAGTTAAGCTATCAATCAACTTCATGGTGGTATCAACGCCTAAATCGGCGGTGAGCAGCTGTGTTTCAAGATCTTCAAATAATTCGTCATCTATTTTTTTACCACTAAAAATAGATGCAAACCCAGAACCTATATTAACGCGAGTTTTTAACAAGCCCTTTTTAAGACGAGAGAAAAACCCTTCTTTTTTCGGCTTTTCTGCTTTTTTAGCTTCTTCAATTGCAAGTTCTTCTGCAATGCGTTCTTGCTCTAAACGCTCATTTTCTGCTTTTTCAGCAGTAATGCGCTCTTGCTCTAAACGCTCGTTTTCTGCTTTTTCCGCTGCAATGCGCTCTTGCTCTAAACGTTCGCTTTCTGCTTTTTTAGCAGCAATGCGCTCTTGCTCTAAAAACTCGTTTTCTGCTTTTTCAGCCGCAATACGTTCTTGTTCTAAACGTTCATTTTCAACTTTCTCAGCCGCAATGCGCTCTTGCTCTAAACGTTCATTTTCTGCTTTTTCAGCCGCAATGCGTTCTTGATCTAAACGCTCGTTCTGAGCTTTTTCAGCAGTAATGCGTTCTTGCTCTAAGCGCTCGTTTTCTGCTTTTTCAGCTGCAATGCGTTCTTGCTCTAAACGCATTTGCATTTCTTGTTCTGCTAAACGTTTTGCTTGATCTTGTCTTTGTGCTTCAGCATCTGCTTGTTCTTTTGCTAATAACTCAGCATTCGCTTGCTCTATTGCAAGCTTTTCAGCCTTTACAGCTTCATCCTTTTTTTCAAGGCGTATTTGCTCTAGTCGCTCAGCCTCTACTTTTTCTGTAGCCAATCGCTCTTGCTCTAATTGCATCTGCGTTTCTTGATCGGCTAAACGTTGTGCATATTCGTGTCTTTGCGCTTCTGCATCAGCTTGTTGTTTTGCAAGTAATTCAGCATTAGCCTGCTCAATGGCAATCTTTTCTGCGTTTTCAGCACGCTCTTGCTCTAAACGTTTTGCTTCAATTTGTTCAGAAGCAATACGCTCCTGCTCTAAGCGCTCTGTTTCGGCCTCTGCTTTTAAACGTTCAGCTTCAGCTTGCTCCTGTGCTAGCGTTTCTTGCTCTAAACGTTTAGCTTCAATTTGTTCAGCAGCAATACGTTCCTGCTCTAAGCGCTCTGTTTCGGCTTCTGCTTTTAAACGTTCAGCTTGCTCCTGTGCTAGCTTTTCTTGCTCTAAACGTTTGGCTTCAATTTGTTCAGCAGCAATATGCTCCTGCTCTAAGCGCTCTGCTTCGGCTTCTGCTTGTAAGCGTTCAGTTTCAGCCTGCTGCGCAAGTTTTTCTTGCTCTAGCTTCTGCGCTTCTTCTTGCGCTAATGCTTGTTGTTTATCAGCGGCTGCTTTTTGCTCTGCTTCTTTTTTATCTGACTTGCCAAAACCGAGCCACGACATGAATTTACTTTTTTTTGTCATACTTGCTAATAACCACTTATAAAAATCTGATAAACTAAAATTTGAAATAGCTTGGCAATGCCCAGCAATAGTTGCTAATAAATACAACCATTCAAAACGTAAGTGTTCAATAGTAACACTTTTAATACGGTTGAAAAATGAAGCTACACGTAATCACCCATAATATTATCTGAGCTAGATACCATATACCATTTTTTAGTGAGCTAAATGAGAAAAAAAACAACGCAAAATAAAGCTACTAACAAGCCCAGTGATGGCTTTATTAGAGTGATTAGTGGCCAATTTCGAGGCCGAAAACTCCCTGTTAAAAATATAGAAGGCTTAAGACCTACTACCGATCGAATTAAAGAAACTGTATTTAATTGGCTAATGCAAGATACGCGTGACACAAATGTACTTGATTGTTTTGCAGGTTCTGGTGGGTTAGGATTTGAAGCGCTATCTCGATTTGCAAAAAACGCCACATTTATCGAGCTCGACTCGTCAGCTGCCAAGCAATTAGAACAAAACATTAGCACTTTAAAGCTCGACAACGCATACGTTAAACATACTAATTCACTCTCCTTTTTAGAGCAAAAAAACACAAACGAAGCGTTTAATCTTGTATTTGTTGACCCACCATTTCGTAAAGATTTAGCGCAAACAACCTGCGATTTATTAGAAAAAAACCAATGGTTAAGCGATGATGCATTAATTTATGTTGAAGTAGAAACAGAGTTAACCACCTTCAAGAACCCGAGCAACTGGTTGTTAATTAAAGAAAAAAAGGCAGGCCAAGTGTTTTGCAAACTCTACCAGCGCCAAGCAAATTAATACTGTTTTACATGATGCGTTTCTGTTAATATTGTCCTTTACATGTGGTGTTGCTTCGGATTACAATACCGCACCATTTTTGAACCACTTGATCAATGTTTGATCAACTTGAGCAACGCTCATAATTTAGGTAGGTGAATTTTTAATGCCAGTAATTAAAGTAAGAGAGAACGAACCGTTTGACGTAGCACTTCGTCGCTTCAAGCGTTCATGTGAAAAAGCAGGAATCCTTTCAGAAGTTCGTCGTCGCGAGCACTATGAAAAACCAACAGCTGAGCGTAAGCGTAAAAAAGCTGCTGCAGTAAAACGTCACATGAAAAAACTTTCTCGTGATAACGCACGTCGCGTTAAATTATACTAATATATTAGGTCTTGTATAAATGAGCCTTTTAATAACGCTAAAAGATGCGCAAAAAGATGCGATGAGAGCTAAAGACAAACAACGTCTTAACCCTATTCGTATGGTACTTGCTGCAATCAAGCAACGTGAAATTGACGAGCGCATAGAACTAGACGACGCAGGTATTACCTCCGTTATAGTGAAGCTTGTTAAACAACGTCGTGACTCTTACACTCAGTACAAAGATGCTGGGCGTGATGATTTAGCTGATATTGAAGCCAATGAAATAGTAGCACTTGAAACTTTCTTACCTCAAAAATTGAGTGAAGAAGAAATCATTGCTCTCATTGATGCGGCTATTGCTGATACTAACGCAGCAGGTATGCAAGACATGGGTAAAGTAATGGGTATAATCAAAAGCAAAGCCGAAGGTCGTGCCGATATGGGCAAAATCTCTGGTTTAATTAAGCAACGATTAACTGCCTAATACTCCCACATACATTTAAGTATGATTGAAGTGAACCGAGCCTTGCGCTCGGTTTCTTTGTTTTTAACTTTAATAAAAAGTACACCTACTAGGTTACTTTAAAATGAAATTTTTTATAGCTTCCCTATTTATTTTGTTATCATTTTGGTAAGTTAAAGCACGCTATACTTTGCATCAAGCTAGTATAAAAAAGTAAATTTCATATTCGTTATTCTTCTTATTATTTCAGGACTGTATTTTACTAATGGCTGGAAAGATCCCACGTAACTTTATAGACGATTTACTTGCCAGAACCGATATTGTCGACCTGATAGACTCAAAAGTAGGTCTAAAAAAAGCAGGTAAGGATTATCAAGCTTGTTGCCCATTCCATAACGAAAAATCGCCCTCATTTACCGTATCGCAAGACAAACAGTTCTATCATTGCTTTGGTTGTGGCGCTAATGGTAATGCTATTTCGTTTGTAATGGAGTATGAAAAGCTTGAGTTTGTAGATGCTATTGAAGAAATAGCAAGCATGCTTAACTTAGAAGTACCTCGAGAACAAGGCACAAACTCAGCACCAGAACGTACTGCTGCGCAAAAGCGCTCTGATTACGATTTAATGCTTCATACTGCGCGCTTTTATCAGCACCAATTAAAACACCACAGTAATTCTGCCGCCGTTATTGAATATGTAAAAGGCCGTGGTTTAAGTGGTGAGACAGTTAAAAAGTTTATGATTGGCTACGCTCCCAGCGAATGGGATGGATTATGTCTTCAGCTTGGCCGTAATAAAGAACAAAAAGAGCAATTAGTTGAATTAAAGCTAGCTTCAGAAAAAACACCAGGCAGACAATTTGATTTTTTCCGCGACCGATTAATGTTTCCTATTCGCGATAAACGCGGACGCGTTATTGCATTTGGTGGGCGTGTAATGCAAGCCGACCAAGGGCCAAAATATTTAAACTCGCCAGAGACCCGAATTTTTCATAAAGGCTTTGAGCTTTACGGGCTTTATGAAGCAAAGCAAGCCCATAAAAAACTTGAGCATGTAATGGTTGTGGAAGGTTACATGGATGTTGTTGCCTTAGCCGAGCAAGGGATTGAATATGCCGTTGCATCACTAGGTACCGCAACAACAAGCGAGCACATGCATACGCTGTTTAGAACAACAGATAAAGTAATCTGTTGTTACGATGGCGACAGAGCTGGCCGTGATGCAGCTTGGAGGGCGCTTGAAAACGCACTTCCTTATTTAAATGACGGTAAAGCACTGCAATTTACTTTTTTACCCGATGGCGAAGACCCTGACTCTCTTGTACAAAAAGAAGGTAAGGAGCAATTCGAATTGCGCCTAAGCCAAGCAGATGACTTTACCAAAGTATTGTTTAATAAATTAAGCCAAGAAGTTGATTTAACACTCGACTCAGGAAAAGCTAAATTACTCAGTGCAGCACTTCCACTCATTGAAAAAATCCCAAGTGAATTTTATCAAGAAAACATTCTTGAACAGTTAGGGCGTTTAATCGGAAGAACACGTGAGCAATTAAATAACCGTTTAAAAACGCCTAAGCAACAGCATTCGATTGAACGTAAGTTTAAAATAACACCAATGCGTCAAGCGATTGGTATTTTAATTCAACATCCTAACTTAGCTAAAAATGTGCCATATTTACCTGAACTCGCACAAATGAATATTGCTGGTATAGGGCTATTATTACGCTTACAAGAGCAAGCTTTAGAAAAAGAAAGCATTACCACAGCGCAACTACTCGAATTTTTTAGAGGAACTGAAGATTACGAGCCCTTAATCAAGCTTGCAACGTGGCAACACGACATAAATGAAGAGCGTTTAGAGACGGTTTTTAAAAATACTTTCAAGTTTATTGAAGATCAGTGTTTAAATTATCGACTCGAGACCCTATTAATAAAGGACAAGACACAAGGCCTTAGTAGCGACGAAAGACTTGAGTGTCATTTGTTAATGACAGCGTTAAAAGCCACTAACAGCTAGTCAAAATTGATTTAAACTGTTATACTGTGCTATTCACTGCGTCACATTATTCTAGTTGGCTTTAATGCAAACTACATGATGGCGCCTGTTGTATCAACTTATCAGAGTGGAAGAAACAATCTCTATGGATCCAACTCCTCAGTCACAATTAAAACTTCTGATTCAAAAAGGTAAAGAGCAAGGCTACTTAACTTTTGCAGAAGTAAATGATCACCTTCCACAAGACATTATAGACTCAGATCAAGTAGAAGATATCATAAGCATGATTAATGATATGGGTATCAAGGTTAGCGAAAACGCGCCTGATGCTGATGAATTAATGATGCAAGAAACAACGACAGACGAAGACGCAGCTGAAGCTGCCGCTGCAGCCCTTGCGACTGTAGAAAAAGAAATCGGCCGTACAACGGATCCGGTTCGCATGTACATGCGTGAAATGGGTACTGTTGAACTTCTTACACGTGAAGGCGAAATTGTAATCGCTAAACGTATCGAAGAAGGCATTAACCAAGTACAGATTTCTGTTGCAGAGTACCCTGAAGCAATCACTTACCTGCTAGAGCAGTGGGATAAGTTTGAAGCTGAAGAAATGCGTTTAAGCGATATCATCGTTGGATTTATCGATCCTAATGAAGATACAGCGCCAATTTCAGCAACTAATATCGGTTCAGAATTAAGTGCTAAGCAACTTGATGACGATAAAGATGACAAAGATGATGCTGATAGCGATGACGAAGATGAAGAAGAAGTAGACACAGGGCCAGATCCTGAAGAAGCGCGCATTCATTTTGAAAATTTACGTGATTTATACAATAAAGCACGTGATACGTTTGAAGCTAAAGGTCGTTCGCATCCTGAATCACAAGCCGCCATTTTTGAAATTGGTGAGCTTTTCAGAACCTTTAAATTAATACCTAAACAGTTTGACCGCATGGTAAATAACATGCGTGAAATGATGGATCGTGTTCGCGTTCAAGAACGTCTAATCATGAAACAAGCTGTACAAATTGCTAAATTACCGAAGAAAACATTCGTTAAGCATTTTGCTAATAACGAAACTGACGCTTCGTGGGTAGATTTAGAAATTTCAGGTAACGAAAAATACTCAGCTAAACTTGAAGAAGTTAAGCCAGAAATCATTCGTAGCATTAATAAACTATCTGTTATTGAACAAACAACAGGTTTAAGCATTGAGCGTATTAAAGACATTAACCGTCGAATGAGCATTGGTGAAGCGAAAGCACGCCGTGCGAAAAAAGAAATGGTTGAAGCTAACTTACGTCTTGTAATCTCAATTGCTAAAAAATATACAAACCGTGGCTTACAATTCTTGGATTTAATTCAAGAAGGTAACATTGGTCTGATGAAAGCAGTTGATAAGTTTGAATATCGCCGTGGTTATAAGTTCTCTACTTATGCTACGTGGTGGATACGTCAAGCAATCACTCGCTCTATTGCTGACCAAGCAAGAACAATCCGTATTCCAGTACATATGATTGAAACGATTAATAAACTTAACCGTATTTCTCGTCAAATGTTACAAGAAATGGGTCGTGAGCCAAATCCAGAAGAATTAGCAGAACGCATGATGATGCCTGAGGATAAAATCCGTAAGGTACTTAAGATTGCTAAAGAGCCAATTTCAATGGAAACACCAATCGGTGATGATGAAGATTCTCACTTAGGTGACTTTATCGAAGATACAACTATTGATTCGCCAATCGATTCGGCAACAATGGAGTCTCTTCGTGGCGCAACTAACGATGTACTTGCAGGCCTAACAGCCCGTGAAGCTAAAGTACTACGTATGCGTTTTGGTATTGATATGAATACCGACCACACCTTAGAAGAAGTAGGTAAACAGTTTGACGTAACACGTGAACGTATTCGTCAAATAGAAGCGAAAGCGCTGCGTAAATTACGCCACCCTTCTCGCTCAGATTTACTGAAAAGCTTTTTAGACGCTAAATAATTTAGCGCTACTATATAAACTAAAAAGGCCGCTATAGCGGCCTTTTTTCTATTTGAAGGAAATAATCATGGCTTGGATCCAAATTCGTATTAACGCCAATGCTGCAACAGCAGATGCAGTAAGTGACCTATTAATGGAAGCGGGTAGTGCTTCAGTAACCTTTATTGACGCAAAAGACACCCCTATTTACGAACCCAAAATTGGCACCGTTGTATTTTGGGCTGATACAACAGTAATTGGCTTGTTTGAAGCTAATCACGATATGAATGAAGTCGTTGCGTTATTGAAACGCCATGATGAACTAAAAGACAATTTAGTATACAAAATAGAGCAGCTTGAGGATAAAGACTGGGAACGTGAATGGATGGATAACTTCCACCCTATTCAATTTGGTGAAAGGCTATGGATTTGTCCAAGCTGGCGCGACATTCCAGATCCTGATGCAGTAAATGTACTGCTTGACCCTGGCCTTGCTTTTGGTACAGGCACACATGCAACAACGGCCTTATGTCTTAAGTGGTTAGAAAGCCAAGATCTAACAGGTAAAACGGTTGTTGATTTTGGTTGTGGCTCAGGCATTTTAGGTATTGCAGCTATAAAACTAGGCGCAGAGCGCATGATTGGGATTGATATTGATCCTCAAGCGCTTGAGGCAAGCCTCGATAATGCTAACCGCAATGGCGTTGCAGACAAACTTGAAGTATACCTTCCAGAAAACCAACCTGAGTTTACCGCCGACATAGTAGTGGCAAATATATTAGCCCAGCCACTTCGCGAATTGCACAGTGTAATTTTAGGTTTATTAAAGCCTGGTGGAAAAATTGCCATGTCGGGTATTTTAGAAGAACAAGCACAATCAGTTGCTGATATTTATGCACCGTTTATTGAACTAGATGACATCGCCGTTGAAGGTGATTGGACTCGAGTAAGTGGCACTAAAAAAGCGTAATAAACTGCATAACCAAATTTAGAGCATTAACTCAAAACCTGCATGTAAAGCCTGTATTTAACAGGCTTTACTATTTTTTTACATATTAAAAGTTTTCTGATTATTGTGTAAAAAATAAAACTTGTATAAATTTCAAACAAATCAACCTACTTGTCATGTGGTTATCAAATGTCAATACGAAAAGGGCAAAAAAAAGTTACTTTTGTTCAATTTATAGCCTTTGATTTTTGTGAAAAAAACCGTAAACTTAGCGCCCCTTGAAAAGAGGCCTATTGAATATAGTGCGTATCGGTAAATACCAACTTGAGAATAATGTAATTGTCGCGCCAATGGCTGGCATTACAGACAGACCATTTAGACAACTTTGCCGTCGTTTAGGCGCAGGGCTAGCTGTTTCTGAAATGCTATCGTCTAATCCTAAGGTTTGGAAAACGGAAAAGTCGATGAATCGTATGGATCACAGCGGTGAGTCGGGTATACGCGCTGTGCAAATTGCAGGAGCAGATCCTGAGCTTATGGCGCAGGCCGCACAATTCAATGTTGCTAACGGTGCACAGATCATAGATATCAATATGGGGTGCCCAGCAAAAAAAGTGAACAAGAAACTCGCAGGCTCTGCCTTATTACAGTTTCCTGAACTTGTGGAAGAGATTATTGATGCAGTCGTTAATGCTGTTGATATACCTGTGACACTTAAAATCCGTACAGGATGGGATCCGGATAACCGTAATGGTGTAGAGATTGCGAGAATAGCTGAACGTTATGGCATTGCATCACTTGCTGTACATGGGCGTACGCGCGCATGTATGTACAAAGGTGATGCTGAGTACGCCACGATTAGGGATATAAAACGTTCAGTGTCGATTCCTGTTGTTGCCAATGGTGATATTACATCACCAGAAAAAGCAAAACAGGTTTTAGACTATACGGGTGCAGATGCCATTATGATTGGCCGAGCCGCCCAAGGTCGCCCTTGGATATTTAGGGAGATAGACCACTATTTGCGAACTGGGGAACACTTACAGCCGCCTGCTATTGCAGAGGTGCGCAGTATTTTAATGGAGCATTTAACAAACCTCCATCTGTTTTACGGTGAGCCAATGGGAGCGCGAATTGCTCGCAAACATGTATCTTGGTATTTGCAAACCCATGACAGTGATGGTCAGTTTAGGCGAGTATTTAATGCGCTCGACAACCCACAAGCACAGGTCGTCGCATTAGAGCAATACTTTAAAACACTAGCAGCTAACTAAGAAAGAAAGAGACTTAATAATGTTCGAACAAAACGTGACTTCTCCATTTATCACTAACCCTCATGTTCAGTCACACGAGAAACCGCAGCCATTGCGTGATGCAGTAAAAAAAGCTGTTCACCACTATTTAAAGCAGCTTAACGGTCAAGATGTGCAAGACGTTTACGACCTTGTTCTTTCAGAGCTAGAAGCGCCATTACTTGAAGAAGTAATGACATATACACGTGGTAACCAAACTCGTGCAGCAATTTTACTAGGTATCAACCGTGGTACTTTACGTAAAAAGCTTAAAAAATACGGCATGAACTAATATGCTGGCTGTGATTTATCACAGCTAATTATTAAAAAAGCACCCTAGGGTGCTTTTTTTATGCCCGTAGTTTAATAGCCGAGTTGCAAAATGCTCACCCTCATCGGCGCTTTATAAGTCGTTTTTTGAGTTGTAATCAGTTAAAATGCCCGCTTCTAAGCTAGCTCATTAACTGAGGAAATCAAACTACAATGGATACTCATCGTCCCATTCGTCGCGCACTATTAAGTGTGTCTGATAAAACCGGTATTGTTGAATTTGCCCGCGCACTAGAAGCGCAAGGCGTTGATATATTATCAACTGGCGGTACATGTAAACTACTTGCTGATAACGGCATAAAAGTGACTGAAGTATCAGATCACACAGGCCACCCTGAAATCATGGATGGTCGCGTAAAAACTCTTCACCCAAAAATTCACGGCGGCATATTAGCCCGTCGCGGACAAGATGAAAGCGTAATGGCAGATAACAACATTTCTGCTATCGACATAGTTGTAGTTAACTTATACCCCTTTGCGAATACAGTCGCTCAAGAAAACTGCAGCCTTGAAGATGCTATTGAAAATATTGATATTGGCGGCCCTACAATGGTTCGTGCAGCCGCTAAAAACCACAAAGACGTAACAATCGTGGTAAACGCGAGCGACTACGACCGTGTTATTAGCGAAATGCAAAACAACAATGGCTCTACTACGTATAAAACACGTTTTGACTTAGCGATTGCAGCTTACGAGCACACTGCCGCATACGATGGCATGATTGCTAACTACTTCGGTAAAATGGTTCCTGATTACACCGAGGAAGCTGCTGTAGAGACTAAATTCCCACGTACTATCAATATGCAGTTCACTAAAAAGCAAGATATGCGTTACGGTGAAAACTCACATCAAGATGCTGCTTTTTATGTGGAAAGTGACATTGCTGAAGCATCAGTTGCAACAGCAACTCAATTGCAAGGTAAGGCCCTTTCGTTTAACAACATTGCAGATACCGATGCAGCACTTGAATGTGTTAAAGAATTTGACGTACCTGCGTGCGTAATTGTAAAACATGCTAACCCGTGTGGTGTTTCAATTGGGGACAATATTCTACAAGCATACGAGCGCGCTTTTAAAACAGACCCTACATCAGCATTTGGTGGCATTATTGCCTTTAACCGAGAGCTAGATGCAGCAACTGCACAAGCAATTGTTGATCGTCAGTTTGTTGAAGTAATTATCGCACCTAGTATTTCGAGCGACGCTGCAAAAATTGTTGAAGCTAAAAAGAACGTTCGTTTATTAGAATGTGGACAGTGGACAGGTAAAGAAGCTGGCCAAGATATTAAACGCGTTAACGGCGGTATTTTAGTTCAAGACCGCGATTTAGGCATGGTAACGCAAGGCGACTTAAAAGTTGTTTCTAAACGTCAACCTACAGAGCAAGAACTTAAAGATTTACTATTTTGTTGGAAAGTAGCTAAGTTTGTTAAATCAAACGCAATTGTTTATGCCCGTGACGGTATGACCATTGGTGTAGGCGCAGGCCAAATGAGCCGCGTATACTCAGCTAAAATTGCAGGCATAAAAGCTGCCGACGAAAACCTTGAAGTTAAAGGTTCAGTTATGGCGTCTGATGCGTTTTTCCCATTCCGTGATGGAATTGACGCAGCAGCAGCCGCTGGCATTACTGCGGTAATTCAGCCAGGTGGCTCAATGCGTGATGAAGAAGTGATTGCAGCTGCTGATGAAGCTGGCATGGCAATGGTACTTACTGGTATGCGCCATTTCCGCCACTAATCACACAAAGGGTTAAACGTTGGTTTAACCCTTTTTGTTTGCTATAAATTCACGTATTCTGATTATTCAATAACCTATTTAAAATTATAATGTGAAGGAACAAACAATGAAATTTGCGCTAAAATCGCTACTTGTAGCCACACTAACGATGACATCGACTATGGCGCTTAGCCATAACCACGAATCGAGCCTTGAGCATGCACTTCAATCAAGCGAACGTAGCGCTAAAAATAGCGTTCGTGACGAATATCGTCACCCGGCTCAAACACTTGCATTTTTTGGCTTTAAACCAACTATGACAGTTGTTGAAATTGCGCCAGGCGGTGGTTGGTATAGTGAAATTTTAGCGCCAGCACTAAAAGAGCAAGGTACTTATTATGCCGCGCACTTTCCTGCTGATTCATCAGTTGGCTACTACCAACGATCTCTTGCGGGCTTTAAACAAAAAGTAGCTGAAGATGAGCGCTTTAGTAGCGTTAAAATTACTGAGTTTGCACCTGTAACACATTTAGATATTGCGCCAGCTGGCAGTGCCGATATGGTTTTAACTTTTCGTAATGTGCATAACTGGTATATGGGCAAAGATAAAAGCGGTGCATTAAGTGCATTCCAAGCTTTTTATAAAGCCCTTAAACCAGGTGGTACATTAGGTTTAGTTGAACACCGTTTAGCTGAAGAACGTGCTGACGAAGATCAAAAAACATCAGGTTATATGAAGCAGAGCTACGTAGTAGACCTTGCTAAACAAGCTGGGTTTGAATTAGTAGCAAGCAGTGAAATAAATGCAAATCCAAAAGATACAGCCGATCACCCTAAAGGTGTATGGACGCTACCACCAAGCTTAAGACTCGGCGAACAAGATGCTGACAAATATAAAGCCATTGGTGAAAGCGACCGCATGACGCTGAAATTTAAGAAACCGCTTTAAATAGGAATTTTCGCCATGAATGTTTTAGTCATTGGCAGCGGCGGCCGCGAACACGCACTTGCGTTTAAAGCCGCTCAAAACACCAAAGTAAATACTGTATTTGTAGCCCCTGGTAATGCAGGTACTGCACTTGAACCAAAACTTGAAAACGTAGCAATAAACGTTGACGACTTAGAGGGTTTACTTAGTTTTGCACAGCAAAATAAGGTAGAGCTTACTATTGTAGGTCCAGAAATACCGTTAGTACTGGGTGTTGTTGATAAGTTTCGTGAACATAACATGGCTATTTTTGGCCCAACGGCAGGCGCAGCCCAGCTTGAAGGCTCTAAATCGTTTACTAAAGATTTTTTAGCACGCCACAATATTCCATCAGGCGATTATCAAACGTTTGAACAAATTGACCCAGCCCTAGCTTATTTAAAAGAAAAAGGCGCGCCAATTGTTGTAAAAGCAGATGGTTTAGCTGCAGGTAAAGGCGTAATTGTAGCAATGACGGAAGCCGATGCCGAAGATGCTATTCGCGATATGCTTGCGGGTAATGCTTTTGGCGATGCGGGAAGCCGTGTTGTTATTGAAGAATTTTTAGAGGGTGAAGAAGCGTCTTTCATTGTAATGGTTGATGGCAAAAACGTATTACCATTTGCTACCAGTCAAGACCATAAACGCGCTTACAATGGCGATGCCGGTCCTAACACGGGTGGCATGGGTGCATACTCACCTGCGCCAGTTGTTACGGATGAAATCCACCAGCGTATTATGAACGAAGTGATCTACCCTACGGTAGAAGGCATGGCAAGCGAAGGCCATCCGTACACCGGCTTTTTATACGCAGGTTTGATGATTGACGAAACAGGTACCCCTAAAGTAATTGAGTACAACTGTCGCTTTGGCGACCCTGAAACTCAACCAATGATGCTACGTTTACAATCAGACTTAGTTGAATTGATTGAAGCTGCTAACCGTGTAGAACTTGATAAAACAACGATTAAGTTTGACCCACGCGCAGCCGTTGGTGTTGTACTTGCAGCTAAAGGTTACCCTGGTGATTACCCTAAAGGTGATGCAATTTCGGGGCTAAAAGTTGATTACCCTGCGGGTGAAAAAGTGTTTCATGCGGGTACTAAGCAAAGTGGCAATGACGTTGTAACCGCAGGCGGTCGCGTATTATGCGCAACAGCACTTGGTAACACTGTTACAGAAGCGCAGCAGCGCGCCTATGAGCTTGTTAAACAAATTAGCTGGGATGGTATGGAATATCGTACTGATATAGCTTACCGTGCTATTGCACGCGAGCAATAGCCTGTAATACCTATTCATTGGTATAACCAGTTAATTTAACTACAAAAGCGCAGTTTATCTGCGCTTTTTTAGTGCTACACTAATTAAAAGGTTTTTTAAAAGTAAATTAACGTTGGAACTAAGAACTTTACGTTACCATGCAATTGCTGTTGCCATACTGATATTTATATTTTTTATAATCAGTACATTGGCATCAAACCTTGTCGTGCCTACACGATATACAATTGATAAAACGGCTCCAATGTACCTCGATTACGCCTACTATATTGACGAAACCAAAACTAAAACATTCGATACCATCATTAACCAACCTGAATTACTTACTCATCAACCATTTTCAGATGTTCCATGGAGTTTTAGCCAGCAAAACTATTGGTTGTTTCTTGATTTAGAAAATAAAAGCCTTAACAAGCAAAATGTTGTGGCACATTTTGACAACCCTATGGTCGATCACCTTACGGTTTATCGCCTCGATAAAAACAACAAACTAATTGAAACATACAAACTCGGCGATAAAGAAGAAGCCCTCTCTTTGTTTGAATACAGCGTACCGCATATTCGTTTTTTAGTAGAAAGAAAATCGTCACAGCGCCTAGTAATGAAAATAGACACAGTCGGCATAAGTAAAACACCAGTAAACTTATATCGTGATAAAGAGTTTATTGACTTAGTGCGCTCTCAAACTGGGATCTGGGGTATTTTTGTAGGCGTGCTATTGATGGCTGCGCTTTATAACTTGGTGCTTTATTTTGGCATAAAAGACCGTGTTTATTTAATTTATATTGGCTATATCATTAGTGCGTTAACCTTATTGGGTGCAGTGCTTGGTTTTGGATTTTATTTATGGCCAGTGCAATGGCAGTTATATATTCACGAAAAAGTCATATTTTTTAACTACGCAATATCATTTTTCACTCTCGCCTTTTGTACTATGTTTTTACGCTATCACAAGGACAATTGCTGGCGATACAAAATGAGCGTAAAACTGCTTTTGTTTATGTCAGTAATGGCTATAGCTAGTCTATTTATTCCTGAGTACATTGCAGCCCCGTTGTTTTTTTGTGTAATGGCACTTTTATACGTTGTTTGTATTATTTTAATTTATAACAAGCTACGTAGCGGCTTTAGGTGGGCTAAGTTTTATGTACTTTCGTGGATACCGCTGATATTTGGTGCGGTAATACAGCCTATGGAGCTCACTGGCTTTTTGGCTTATAGCTTTACCTCCCGCCATGCCTTTTTAATGGCTATTTTGTGCGAAGTTATTTTAATGGCAATGGCGTTAGCTGACCGAGTAAGGTATCAGCGCGAACGTGCGCTTTACCATGCCACGCACACACAACAAACAAAGTTACTTAATAGCTCCAAGCTAAAACAAGCATTTATGGCGCTACAAAGCCAAAACCGCTCAACAACTTTATGTTTAATAAAAATACGTCACTTTAATTCGCTCAATACAATTATTACCTCTTCTCAGGGCTACACACTTATAAAGCATGTAGCCAAAGAGCTTGAATTAGAACTCAGCCATGAACGCGAATTTACAAACCTCGAAACAGATTTAAACACCAGCCCACGCTTAGCCGATTTAAGCAGTGGCGTATTTGCCTGTATTTCTACTAAAACACAAAACCAAGAAATGCTAGAAGCACTACTGACTAAAATAATTAGCAGCCTACCAAAACAATATGAAATTAAAGGGCTAAACCTGCAGCTTAGTTACAGTATAGGTATTAGTAGTGCAGGTAAGAGTAACGACTTTGAATATTGGTTAAAGCGTGGTTATTTAGCGCTTAAAAAAGCAAAAGGTAGCGTTAATCAAGTTGGGTCATCGTCAAACGGTAATAATCTAATGATGGACGTTGCTCTAGCTGCTAAGTTGCAACAAGCCATCAAAACAAATCAACTGGCACTTTATTACCAACCTCAAATAAACTTATTAAGTAACCACGTAAGTGGTGCTGAAGCTTTATTACGTTGGCCCGACCCAACTTACAGCAACTTATCAATTGAAGAACTAATAATACTTGCTGAGCACACAGGCATTATTAACGAGCTAACACTGTGGGTAATAGAGCAAGCCTGTAAAGACATAGTCAAGCTTACAAAAAATGGCTATAACGAGCACACAATTAGCGTAAATTTAAGCGCTAAAAACTTAACTATAAATAACTTAGCCGAAAAAGTAGAAAATATTTTAATTAAATACCAAGTGCCGGCACAGTTACTTAAATTTGAACTAACCGAATCGGCCTTCGTAGATAGCCAGGATGCACTTATAAAGTTAGTTGATGAGCTAACCGCATTAGGTATTAAAGTAGTACTGGATGACTTTGGGACAGGCTATGCGTCACTTAGCTACTTAGTCAATTATCACTTTAGTGAACTTAAAATAGATAAGTCATTTGTTTTTGATTTACCTAATAACCCTACTCACCAGGTTATTGTACAAACAGCCATTGATATGGCGCATAACCTCAATTTATCAATAACAATTGAGGGGGTAGAAACCCAAGAAATCCATCACTTACTCAAAGATATGAACGCTGACTACGCCCAAGGTTATTTATACGCAAAAGCACTGCCTTACACCGACTATTTACACTTCTTAAAAAGCCAATATAGCTTAAAAATGTTAGACTCCTCTTTTTAACATCTTTAGGGGCCAAGTAAAGATGCAAGGCACACTGCGTAAATTAAAATCGAGCTTAACCGAACCAGTACAATATCACTTACCTGTAGGTGAACACCTAGTAGACTTAAATGCATTTATAGGTAAGGAGCTTACGCTTACCTTTAGTGGCACTATTTTATGTTCTAACTGCGGTAAAAAAACCAAAAAAAGCTATTCTCAAGGTCACTGTTTTGTATGCATGCGCAAGCTCGCTAGTTGCGATATGTGTATTATGAAACCAGAAACCTGCCACTACGACCAAGGCACGTGCCGAGAGCCACAGTGGGGTGAAGAAAACTGCATGATTCCGCACTATGTATATCTCGCTAACACCTCTGGGTTAAAAGTAGGTATTACCCGCCACACACAAATACCGACTCGTTGGGTTGATCAAGGCGCGACTCAGGCATTACCTATTTTTAAAGTGCAAACTCGCCTGCAATCAGGTTTAGTGGAAGTTGCATTGGCTGAATTTATTGCCGATAAAACGAATTGGCGCAATATGCTAAAAGGTCAAAACGAAGCAATTGACTTAAAAGCAGCTGCAGCCGAGCTGATCCCACAAATTAGTGAAAAGCTAAACGAGCTCAGTGAATTATTTGGCGCAACAGCAATAGAACAACTTGATGAAGATGTGGTTGATTTAAACTTTCCAGTAACCGAATACCCAACAAAAATCAGCTCATTTAACTTTGATAAAGACCCTGTTGTAAGTGGTGTTTTACAAGGTATTAAAGGCCAGTACTTAATTTTTGAAAAAGGCGTTATTAATATTCGTAAATTTACGTCTTATGAAGTAACCGTAGGCTAACGGGCTATGTTAAACAGCTATCCACAGTTATTGGTTATTTATAATGAGCTTGAGATAGCCCATAACCAACAAGAGCAACAAGAGTGCTTACACAGCGTTATGCAAAGTGAACTAAGCGATGTGCGAGTACTTAATAAGCAAGGTGACTACCTTAATTTACAAGGCACTGCTTGCCCTGAATTGAATGGCGAGCAACTAGCACAGCTTGTTACAGCTTACTTATTAAATGAAGGACAATGCTGCCTTGGTAAAATCAAAACCCTAAGCACAGCGCAGGCGTTTGATTTATTAGGGCTATAAACACTCTCTTTATTTAAACCTCAGTAAGCACTTTTATATGCGCTACAGCACTGCGACCTAAAGCTGATAGCGCATAGCCACCTTCTAAGTACGAAATAACACCTTTGCAGCCGCCCTCTTTAGCAACACCACATAGTTGCTCGGTAAGCCAAATGTAGTCATCCTCTACAAACTTTAAGCTCGCCATATCATCTTCTAGGTGTGCATCAAACCCTGCGCTTATAAAAAGTAATTCAGGCTTAAACGCTTTTAATTTTGGTAACCATTGCCCAGTAAACACCTCTTTTAGGTCGTCGCCATTACTAGCAATTGGCAGAGGTGAATTAACTATATGACTATTATTTTTAACCGCTGTATTTGGGTAAAACGGATACTGAAATAACGAACAAAGCAGTACGTTTTCGTCATCAATAAAAATGTCTTGTGTGCCATTCCCATGGTGTACATCAAAGTCAGCAATCGCAATCCGCTTAATCCCTTTGCTTTGTGCGTACTTAACGGCAATAGCTAAGTTATTAAACACACAAAACCCAGATGATGAATCTTTATTAGCATGATGCCCTGGCGGGCGTACTGAGCAAAAAGCAGCATCGAGTTTATCGGCAAGTATTTCATCAACAGCTAACAACCCGGCACCTACTGCCCGCTCAATCGCTTTAAACGAATCGGGGCACAACCACGTATCGCCATCTAAATTAGCGAGTCCTTCGGTTGGTAGTGTAGTTTCTACGTGTTTAACTAAAGCCTCATCGTGAGCAAGTAAATAATGCTCACGCTCGGCCTTAGGTGCCTGCAGGTGTGTTAAGCCAACATCTACACCGCTGGCTAATAATCTGTCGGTAATTGCATCTAAGCGCTCTGGGCATTCTGGATGGTCGTCTATCATTTTATGTTTACGGCAATGAGGGTGTGAAATAACTGCAGTACGCATAAAATGCTCCTAGCCAAAGTAAATTGAGTGTTTAATATAACAAAGCCACCTAATGGTGGCTTTGCGACTTTGGTGTATATCGACACTTTAAATATCGATACCTTGAATATCAATATTATTAGCTATTTTGCTTTTAAATGCAGGTTTCTAAAATCAAAGCTAAAGTCGGTAACTTGTGTTGATACTGCACGCATTTTAGCGCTGTTTACACGGTTTTGTGAGCTCATTTCAAAACGAATAAACGCATCCGCTTCAAGCAGCTTTTCATCCCACTTAACTATAAATGTATTACCAGTGTAATGCTCAAGAGTGCCTTTTAAGCGCTTGGTATGCGTAAAATCAATATGCAATTTACTATCAAGCTGCTCAATAATCACATCGCCATACCAATCATCATGTAATGTACCGGTGTAATTAATGTTTGGTAATTGTGGTTGGTAGTCAGCGGGGGCTTCTGGTTTTGCATTAGCGTACGCGTGTTGTTTACCCTCAAAATGACTTTTAGCTAAATCCTCTACCCAGTCTTTATCTTCAAGCTCAAGCGCATCTTCAAGTACTTCATGAGTTACTGCCGAAAGTGCACCAAAAGCTTGTTGATTAGATAAAATAACAATACCGAGCTTTTTCTCAGGCAATAAAGTAACTTGCGATACCATACCTAAAATACCACCACCGTGACCTAGCTTTTTAAAGCCGTGGTAGTCTTCAATACTCCAACCTAACCCATAACCCCTAAACTGCTGATGATACGACTCAAACGCGCTTTTAGACGCCATAGACGTAATATGTGGGTGCCACATTTGCGCTTGTTGCTTTTCGCTAAACAGCTGCTCGCCACTTGGCATTTTACCGCCTGCTAATTGCGTACGAAGCCATTGGCTCATATCGCTTACACTTGAAGCAATTGCACCTGCACCTCTAAAATCTTCTAGGTAGTTCACAAAAAATGGATGAAGCGTACCATCCATAGAAATATGACCTGTAGCCCAGTTTTTATTACTTTTTGGAATACGTGAAAAGCCTGCGCGTGAGTTGTCCATGTGTAGCGGTTGTAATATATTTTTTTCGATATAATCGTTCCAGCTCATACCCGACACACGTGCAACCACTTCACCAGCGGTAACAAACATCAGGTTGTTATAAGCGTATTTACTACGAAAACTGCTCGCTGGTTTTAAATACTGTAATCCCGCTAAAATTTCATCAACTGACTTGTCGGTACTTGGCCAAATCATTAAATCGCCTTGCCCAAGCCCTAGCCCACTGCGGTGGCTTAATAAGTCACGAATACGCATTTCGCGTGTTACGTATGAGTCGTATAATCTGAACTCTGGTAAATGATCAATTACGCGGTCATCCCAGCTTAATTTTCCTTCATCAACCAACTTGGCAAGTGCCGCTGTTGTAAACGCTTTCGTGTTTGAAGCAATACCAAACAAGGTGTCTTTGTTTACTTTTTTGTTGGTATCGAGATTAGTTACACCAAAGCCTTTAGCAAATATCACTTTATCGTTTTCAACAATGGCGACTGCCATACCAGGTACATCAAAACGTGCCATTGACGCTTTAATAACGTCGTCAATTTTGTTGGTATCAACTTGTGCCCAGCTGCTAAACGTAGTGCCTGCTAGTAGTGCAATTGCGGCAAGTTTGGTTAATTTCATATCAATCCTATTTTATTATTTTTGATGAACTGCAAATTCAATTGCTGCGCGCTCTTGATTGGTATCGCTTTTTTGTGCGCGATTTAATATCGCATCACTGTATTCTTTTGGTACGCCCGCTTCAAGTGATCCGCGATGAACGTGTTTTATGTACCAATCGTATGGGAGTACATCGCTGTCGTGGGTATTAGCTATATAACAATGTGCAGTTACAGTCTCACCCGTTAAAAGCGTTGGGGCTATATCTACGCAGTCGTAACCTATACCCTCAATACCATCTAAAATAACTTTTTCATCTTCATTAAGCTCATAAATAACGCCGTAAACCACCGCGCCTTCTTTATCGCTTGGGCAAATACTGCATTTGCCTGAGCCATCTTTAAATAGCATATCAAAAGTTAGCTCGTAACCTTTAAGTACCGCTGTTCCTACACGCTTTACATTAGGTAAGCGCGCTAACAAACGGTTAGATGACATATTAGAACCAAACGAAAAATTATATAACGGCATTTTATCTCCTGTACTTTTTAAATAAGTTAAATAACAACACGTACTGCAAGGGCAATTAAAATAACGCCAATTCCACGGTCAAACCAATAACCACGTCGCTGGAAGAAACCCCTTACGCTATTTCTAGAAAGCATTATTGACAGCATTGAAAACCACGCCCAAGTAGCCAGTGCCATGTATACGCCGTAACCTACCTGTACACTAGTGGGTGTTGTTGGGCTAATCACGAGTGTAAATAACGACATAAAAAATAACGTTGCCTTTGGGTTTAATGCATTTGTTAAAAAGCCACGCCTAAAAGCAAGCCAAACGGGTTCCTCTTGAACGGTTTTGTTTTTAATATCGTTTTCAATATTGCCTTCATTATTGTCTTTAATACTTGTAGGAGGTTTTGCTGCTCTAAGTGCTTGTACGCCTAAGTAAGCTAAATACGCACCTGCAAGATATTTAAGCGCCATAAATAAATTAGGTGATTGCGTTAAAATAAGCGCAACACCTAAAACACAATATGCAACGTGTAGTAAAATAGCAGCGCCAACACCTGCGCTTGTCCACAATGCGTTACGCCTACCTTGTTGCACACTTTGCTTAAGCACTACTGCAAAGTCAGGTCCAGGGCTTGCTACTGCAAAAAAATGAGCAATAACAATGAGTAAAAATTCATCTAAGTATTCCACGCATGTCCTTGCTAGTTTGGCGAATAAGCTAGTAACAGCGGGTTAGCCGAGTTACTTATCAGTGCTTTAATTTCTTTTTGTGCTTTTTTAAATTGGCTGCGTAAATGCGGTTTTAAATGCTTTTTAGACTCTTTATCGTTTTTAAAGTAACTAATAAGTGCATGCATAAACACGGTGTGTGTTTCACTTAGTTTAGCTTCACGGTTAGCGTATGGGTTGTAACAAGAACCACAACCGCCCTTAAACTGATACACCGTGTTGCTCATCATCACACCAAACCCTAAAAAACAGGCAAGCGCATCGGCAGCTTGTGGTAAATACTCTTTACCACCTGGCGGTAACACACCAACGTGATGAATAAGTATGGTCGCAAGCGTGCCTGCATAACTTGCCACTAAATCCTGTGGCTGATTAATCTGATTAGGATTAAAAGAAATATTAATAGTATGGCTAGGCGGCACAATTAAGTGGCTTCCTTCTCCACGTATTTCATTGCTAAATTCAAAGTGCGGAAAAACCTGAGGCTGTAATTGCTGAGGTGCAACTAGCTGAATAGGCCACGCGCTCATACCTGCATAATTAGTAACGCGGGTAAAAACGTTAGTCGCCATTTCTTCAATACTCGATACCGAATCAGGAAAAAACGCTGCTGTCGGCAATACTATTTTTGTTTGTTTAGTAAAGTACTCAGCATCAAAATTCTCTACCGCCCAAATAAACGTATCAATAAGCCATTGCTGTTCTTGATCTTCCAATAATGGTGCCGATTTAAATAAAGCTAACATAAGGTGCTCTTATAAGTTTTAGTGCTAGTTTAGTTTTTTTGTGTAAGCGCCCAATCCCACGCTTGAGTGTTATACAGCGGTACAGTAGATAACGCATGATGATGACTACCACTAGATTCTTTAGTTGAATACGATAAGTACAATAATGTACGGTTTTCGGCATCGTAAATACGACGCACTTTTAGTGATTTAAATAATATACTTTTAGATGATTTGAATATCACCTCGCCCGACTTGCTACGGTCTATTTTTTGTAGCTGCTGCGCTGTAATAGGACCCGTTTGACGACATGCTATAGACATATCAGAGGGATCAGAAAAGTCCAAATTAGCCTCTATATGACTAATATGACAAGTAACGCCTTCAAGGATTGGATCTTGCTGCGAATTAACCACAACATCTTTAGTTGTAAATAACCCCAAACTTACCGATGCAACATCGTCAGAGCAAGCACTTAATGTAACAACTGCACCTGTAAGTAAAGCTAAACGTTTAAATCTTTGTGGTAATTTCATACTTATCCTTAATTAATATATAAGTAACTTGGCACCTACGTTACTAAGCGAAGGTTCACCTGTTTGTTTTTATACTAACATCAAAAATAAATACGACTAAATTAGTTTAAAGTAAAGATTTTAGATAGTTCAGGGTTTAGCGAACCCTGTTGTATTTGATACAATTAACTCTCGCTCATGCAGTAACTCATAATAGGAAACGCCTAAATGCCGCACATTATTATTGAACACTCAGAAGACCTCCCTGTTTTACCACAAGTACTGGTAGAAAAAATTCACACTACCGCTTTCGAAAGTAACTTATTTGAATTAGAAACCATCAAAACACGCGCTATTGCTTATCAGCAATATCAACTTGGCGCAGGAAAGTCAGGGTTTATACATATCGCGGTACATATTTTAGCGGGACGCTCAATTGAGCAAAAACAAATGTTAAGCGAACTGCTACTTTCATGCTTAAAAACATACTGCAGAGCATCAGACAGTTTAAGCGTAAATATTTACGATATTGAGCATGAGATATACCGTAAAAATTAGTTAACTCTTGTAGTTTTGAGCAATAAAAGTAAACACTAGTAAGTAAAAAGCCCCAATAGGGGCTTTTTTTGTATTCTAAAATCAGGTGCAGCTCATTGTCATTTACAAAACAGAGCATGAATAGCGTCCGATTTAACGCTGGAATTTAATAGTGCATTCGCACTCTTTCAAATTTAAGAAAGCTTAGCTTAATCTATGGATTAACTTTATTTAAATTATATTTATTATTAGAGGTAAATAAAGAATAATAAATTACACGATATTAAGTTCATGTAGCTTTAAATAATTTGAGTAGGTATTTTTTGGAAAGTTTGCAAAAGTGGTGGCCCCTCCCAGACTCGAACTGGGGACCTAACGATTATGAGTCGTGTGCTCTAACCAACTGAGCTAAGGGGCCAACTTTTATATAACTGCTAGGCAGTTAATTTTTGAAGCGTTCAGTCACAGAGCGACTAAAGCGGGTTGCAGTATAAAAACTTTTTAGGTGCTTGTCACTACCAAACACCTTTATTTTAACAATCAGTAAGCTAACTGCTTAAATAGTAATCTTTTAGGTGGGTATAAGCATAAAATACAAGATATTCCCGATGATATTCTCTGCATTAAATTATAAAAACCTTCCTCCCACATGTAGTCTTTTGTATTTAACGCTCTACTTTTTAAGTAAAGCTAACATATATGTGTAGGCATACAAGGCTGTAAAAAATATGCTTGGGGCCACTGTAAGTGCCAAATTAGGTGTCTGATTAATTACATTCACCATAATCACTAAGCTCGATTGAACAGTAATCGGAATAATAGGCGCAAAAAGTACACCTGCTATTTTTTTGTTACCTAAATACGAGGCGCTAGAGTTAATTGCATTATTGAAGCTTTGTCGTATTGCTACGTTTTGTGGTGTTTTAGAATGAAACATACAAATAATTGGAGTTACAAACGCAAGCGTTACATAACTAAACTTATACTTGTTGACGACCTTTTCTAAAATAAAAGTAAAAAACAGCGTTACAAATCCACTATACAAACCTTGTACTAATGCAGCTTGAAGCGTGACCGATTTAGCAATATCTGCCGAACTGTTTGCCCAGTAGGCCCAGCTAAAATAGAAAACGAATGACACAACGCCTGACAGTATAAGTCGAATATTCAATTAGCTACCTCAATATGCGTAAAAGCTTGGTTTAATGATAACACTAGAAGTGATGGTAATATTGTCACTAAATAATAGAGTAATTAATCGCGTATTGTAGATATATAAACAAACTAATGTTAAAGATTTCCTAACTAGCATCAATACAGAATCAGAACACTGCAGTTAGTTAGAAAGTTTAATTGAAGTAAACAATGGTTTGGCTGAGGGTATTTTGGGAGTGAGTTACAAGAAATAAATCACTTAGTTTGAGTAAATTAAAAATTAGATTTTGATAAAAAATATTTACTTTAAAAGCTAATATTGTGAGCCGAACAGTACTGGGGCACTTGTATCATTAGCCCTCAGTAGTCGGCTTACACAATATATAATCTGTCATTATTTTTTCGCAATAATGTAGATTGCATGTATTAACCCTGGGAAATAACCTAGCAGTGTTAATAAAATATTTAACCAAAAATGCATACCTAAGCCAACTTGCAAAAACACACCTAATGGCGGTAATAAAACCGAAAGTATTATACGAATAATATCCATGACTAAACTCCATTTAAATTAAGCATTAAAAAGACGTAAAGCCCAGTGTTAGTGGGCCTTAACCATACTGTATTATTCAGCAACAATAGCTAGTTTATCAACTACGTCACGAACATCTTCAGCATTTTTAGCAATTTTAACTGCTAGTTGTTTTTCAGCTTCAGACTCTACTGAACCGTTCAGAGTTACAATACCATTGTCGGTATCAACATCAATGTCTGTACCACCAACTTCTGAGTCAAACAGGAAGCGAGTTGTGATTACAGTGGTGATTTTAGCGTCCGTTAGGTCGTTATCATCATCGTCCATCATGTCATTGCTTTTATCTTTGGTATCCATGCTTTTAACAACAGTAAGGCTGTTATCAACATCAGATACACCATCTAAGCTAAGTACAAGTTCTTCTGCTAGCTCTTTATCAAGCTCGCTATTAACTTTACCTGTAAGTACTACTTTGCCATTTTTTACATCAGTGTTAATGTCAAAGTTGTTTAGATTAGTGTTCATAAGTAGAACTGTTTCTGCCTTACCGTCAATCCAAGCATCTTTACTTTCGTTTTCCCAGCTGTTTGCTTGGGCACCCATAGCCGTAGTACCAAGAACTAGAGCTGCGATAATAGACTTGTTAAATGTTTTCATAATCTTTCTCCTTTTGATTAAAGACACTTTAACTAATGCGAGCTTTGGGCCAACTTTATTTATACTTAAATTTCAACAGGTTGAGTTAATTTTTGAGTGAGTCATTATCTATAGTTGTGTAACTATTTACAGGCTACTCGGTAAAACTTTCTCAAATAGTGAAAATAGCTAGATAATTGCATTTTTGGTTAATCTATCGTTAATATAACAAAATAAAAAACATCATTATAAATTAACCTACTGATAATTAAGGTGATTATATTTGGTGCGTGCTTTGCATATAAACATCAAGAGCAATATCAATAGTAAATATAATAAGGAATGCCCCATGTCTGTAAAAGTTGAAGACCGCCCGATAGAGCAAGTACGCGAACAAGTAATTGATCAATTAATTTATAATTACAGTCATGGGGTTATTTCTGTTGATGCATTTGAGAGACGACTCGATAGCGCGATGGATGCACCTAATAACGAAGCACTGCTAGCCTTAGTAGAAGACTTAACACTTAATACCGATCAGCAATATAAAGCAGAAAAACAATCGCAATTTAAACCACATTATAGCGCACAGCAGAACAGTGATGATGACTTTACATTACGCAGTATTTTAGGCTCTAACGAACGAAGCGGTCAGTGGGTTGTCCCAAAAAATATATATTTAAGTAACTTTATGGGATCGGTGGTACTTGATTTTACTGATGCCATTTTTGCGCATCAAAATGTAACTATTCACGTTAACTGTATTTTTGGTAGCGATGAGATTTACGTACCAGAGCATGTAAATGTAGTGTCTAAAATGTTTTGTATTTTAAGTAGTCTTGAAAATAAATCTGTGTCGCTTAACAAACGCCAAGGTCCTACTATTCATATTGAAGGAAAGGCAGTTATGGGATCGGTTGAAGTAAAAATAAAGCGCACAATTAAAGAAAAATTTATGAGCTTTGCAAATGAGCTAAAAACCCAGTTTGGCACGGGTAGTAATAGCCGCTAACTATAATTGAGTAGCAGCACTTTAGCGTGCTGCTTAGTATTTTATTATAAATCGTTATTTCGCTCGCTTGGTATATCACTTAAATACTCTACAAACTCAACTTCAAACCCTGCAGGATCAATAAAGTAGACATTCTTTCTGAAAGGATTCTCGCTACCTTGCTTGCTTACTGTAAAACCCACTTTATTTAAGCGCATTACTACTGCGCTTAAATTATTAGTTACATAAGCAAAGTGTGCAAAACCAATTTGATGGCCCGATAAGTTTCTGTTTTCACCCTCACCATGGCTGCTTATCGCAATGTAATGCGTGTCATCTCCAAAGTGTACCCAGCGTCTTGGTTTTCCATGCCAATCGCCTCTGCCCTCACTTCTAATCGACCAATGTGGAAATACAGCGCGATAAAATTTAAGCATACTATCTATATCACTCGCGACTAAGTTTACGTGCTCTAAATACATAATGTTGTCCTATCAATTAAGTTAGGGGCACGATAAAACCTCAAGCTAACTTTAGGTAAAGCGTTATTTAAAATTAATTCAATTTAATTAACACACAAAGGAACATAGTGACTTATTAATTGCTCATTATTATTTTTTAAAAATATAGACACTTTTCAATCTTGTATAAAAAACAAACATAAGTATTTGGGGTTTATTGTTTACTTTATGTCAAAAGTCGCTAAAATACGCCGGCTGAAATATATAAACGTTCTTTTACAACCCAAAGGTAATACCATGCATCCAATGTTAAACATTGCGGTTCGCGCTGCGCGCAACGCAGGCAAAATTTTACTTCGCGCAAGTGAAGATTTATCAAAAGTTGAAGTGCAACAAAAAGGCGCTAACGACTTAGTAACTAACATTGATAAAGAAGCCGAAGCCGTAATTCGTGACACTATTTTACAGTCTTACCCTACTCACTCTATTGTTGGTGAAGAATTAGGTGAGCATAAAGGCAAGGATGATGATTACCAATGGATTGTAGATCCTATCGATGGAACAACTAACTTCATCAAAGGTATCCCTCATTACGCGGTTTCTATCGCACTTAAAGTTAAAGGTCGTTTAGACCAAGCTGTTATTTATGATCCAATTCGTGGTGAGCTTTTCACTGCATCTCGCGGTCAAGGCACTCAGTTAAACAGTAAACGTCTACGTGTTAGCAAAACTACGGTTCTTGCAGGCACTGTACTTGCTACTGGTTTCCCTTTCAAAAACAAAAACCACATGGATGCATACACTGAAGCGTTTAAAGCATTGTTTGTACACACTGCAGACATTCGCCGTGCAGGTTGTTCTGCTTTAGATATGGCATACGTTGCAGCTGGTCGTGTTGATGGATTTTTTGAAATTGGTTTAAAACCTTGGAACTCTGCTGCAGGCGAACTTATGGTTAAAGAAGCGGGCGGTATGGTTGTAGATTTCGCTGGTGGTAATAACTATAACCACAGCGGCAATATTATCTGTGGTTCACCAAAATTGACTCAAGCAATTATTCGTGAAATTCGTCCAGTATTAACTGAGTCGTTACTTCGCTAATTTGATGCTATTAATAGCATGCTAAAAAGGAGCTCAGGCTCCTTTTTTTGTGCCTAAAAATAAGGGTTATCGAGCTTAATCTCTATCGTTTTGCCTTTTGTATAAGGTAGTGTATTTAAATCCTTTGCGAAGTATTCATTAAATAATGCGTCAAATTCACCGCTTTCCTGCATCACTATTAATCCCTCTTCAACAGCCTTTGCTAATTCAGGTTTACTCTTAGTCACAAAGTAATAAATACCGGTTGGATAACTTATGTATAAATTAGGCACGATTACTAAATTACTTTGTTTGTTTTCAATAAGCTCAGAGTTAACCTCAATAAACGAACGAGGAAAGTAATCTATTCGTCCACGGCTCGTTAAAGTGAACATGGCTTGGTAGTTAGTAAGCGGTCTTACATGTAATCCGTTATAGGACATTATTCTTGTATCTGACCAGTTGTGCCCTTGTACAGCCGAAAACGTAGCTAGCTGCTCAATATTTTTTACCTTTTTAAAGCGCGCCAAATTTTGCTTATTAGTTAATAAAGCTCGCTTACCTATATAGCCTTTAAATAGTGGTATTTTTATCGCCAAAGCAAGCGCCTCTCGCTCTGGACTACTCATACTCCAATACATATCTAATTCGTTATCATCTAGGTTTATTAACTTACGCTTTTGCAGTTCTGATATGGGGGTCATTCGGATAACACCGGAGTAGTTAACACTTTCAAGTGCACGTACTAATAACTCATTGAGGTATTCTTCTCGTGCGTTTTGGGTATCTTGCTTTTGAGCAACATTAATTATTTGCTCTTGCGCCATGAGTGCAAAACTTACGAACAAACTAAATACACTGATAGAAACTTTTATTGGTAACATAATAATTACCTGCTTTGTTTAAATTACCTATTATTGGCTGAAAGGCTAAACACTTCTAAAGCATTTCTTGAGCACATGAATAAATAGATAACTAGAGCGATAACACTTGGCTTATTTTAGCCTCAGTGGCCGGTGACTTAACCTATGGCGATTTATATATTATTGCAAAAAGGTCCTACCGATTCACACTACAAAGTTAGCACTGTTTTCGTAAGCTTGCACTGTTACATCCGCTAATGAAAACTTAGACGCCTGAGAAATTCGTAAATTGCAGGTATAAAAAAACCGCTCATAGGAGCGGTTTTTATTTAATGAGACTCTACTACGGCATTGCGTCTAGGTCTGCACCTTCTTTTTCAATTACTTCTGGTATTAAGTCTTCTTTGCTTACGCCCATTGCTATAGCAACAGAGCTCGCAACATAAATCGAAGAATAAGTACCAATAAACACACCAAACAGCAATGCAGTTGCAAAGCCATGAATGGTTTGTCCGCCCCATGCAAACAAAGCAATCAATACTAAAATAGTGGTGATTGAAGTTACAAGTGTACGGTTAAGTGTTTGCGTAAGTGAAATATCAATAATTTCTACAGTATCGTCAATGCGCACTTTACGGAAGTTTTCACGAATACGGTCAGATACAACAATCGTATCGTTAAGTGAATAACCTATTACCGCAAGAATTGCCGCTAGTATAGTTAAATCAAACTCTAAACCTAATATCGAAAATAAACCCACAGTAATAATAACATCGTGTAGTAGTGCACCTACCGCACCCACTGCAAAGCGCCATTCAAAACGAAATGCAACGTAGATTAAGATACAAATAAGTGCAGTTAACATGGCAAGGCCACCCTGCTCTTTTAAGTCTTCACCTACACTTGGGCCCACAAACTCAATACGGCGCATTACTACGCTGTCATCAGCTTTTTTAAGCGCATCGATTACTTGGTTACCAATTACTTCAGCTTTAACATCACTACCGCGCGGTGCTAAACGAACTAAAATCTCTTGGCTTGAACCAAATAGTTGTACTGATGCATCAGCAAAACCATTATCAGCTAGCGCAGCACGTACTTTTTTAAGGTCTGCTGGCTGTGAAAAACCAACTTCTACCGCAGTACCGCCGGTAAAATCTAAACCAAAATTTAGACCTTTAACAAAAACTGATGCAAACGACGCTAAAATTAATAACGTCGAAAAACCCATAGCCACTTTACGAAGAGACATGAAACGAAGGGTTCTACTACCCAAACTTAAAATTTGCATGTCAGCTCCTTAAATCGAAAGTTTATCAATGCGTTTACCACCAACAAATAAGTTGATTACCGCACGGGTACCAACAATGGCTGTAAACATTGAAGTTAAAATACCAATCGCAAGTGTCACTGCAAAGCCCGCAATCGGACCTGTGCCTACTGCAAACAGTATAATGGCAGCGATTAACGTGGTGATGTTAGCATCAAATATAGTGCTAAATGCGCTATCGTAACCGAAATGAATCGCTTGTTGAGGGCTGCGGCCATCGGCCAGCTCTTCACGAATACGTTCAAAAATAAGTACGTTAGCATCAACTGCCATACCTACGGTTAATACAATACCTGCAATACCAGGTAGCGTAAGTGTCGCGCCTGGAATTAAAGACATAACACCAACAATCAGTACTAAGTTAGCCGCAAGCGCAAGGTTTGCAACCATACCAAAGCCTTTGTAGTACACAAGCATAAACACAAGTACAAACGCAAAACCAAGTGCAACCGCAGTCATACCCGCTTCAATATTTTCTTGACCTAAACTTGGACCTACAGTGCGCTCTTCAACAATTTGAATTGGTGCTACAAGCGCACCTGCACGAAGTAGCAAACTTAAGTTATGTGCTTCAGCTGGGTTATCGATACCTGTAATACGGAACGAGCGATCAAGACGTGCTTGAATTGTTGCTACGTTAATAACTTCTTCAACCTTAATAGGCGGAAGCGCTTTACCGTCTGCATCTTTTTTACCTGATGGCTTGTACTCAATAAATACCGTAGCCATACGCTTACCAATAGCACGCTTGGTAAAGGCATTCATTTTTGCCCCACCTTTGCTATCTAGCGTAATACTCACTTGCGGGCGTTGGTATTCATCAGCGCCAGATTGCGCGCCAGTTATATGGCTGCCTTCTAGAATAATACGCTTTTTAAGTACAACAGGGTAACCGTCGCGGCTCATGATCATTTCAGTACCCGCAGGGATACGACCTTGAGCAGCAGCGCTAATATCAGCGTTTTCGTCTACTTCGCGAAATTCAAGTGTTGCTGTTGCGCCTAAAATTTCTTTAGCGCGTGCTGTGTCTTGAATACCTGGTAGTTGAACAATAATACGCTCAGCGCCTTGGCGTTGTACGTTAGGTTCTGCAACACCAATTTGGTTGATACGGTTACGAATAATCGTTTCATTTTGCTTGATAGCGTAGTCACGAATTTCTTTGAGTTTTTGCTCACTCATTGTCGCAAAAAATGCTTTATCGTTACTGCTGTCATCAATGTAGACATTTAGCGGGTAGCGAGTTTCTAAGAAGCTCTCTGCTGCATTTTTGTCTTCTTCAGTACGCATTTCTACACGCATACGATCGGAGCCTGCTACGCGGCGAACACTACGGTAACGTAGTTTTTCTTCGCGCAGGTCGCTACGAAAATCTTGTTCCATTTGCTCAAGCTGGTTATCAACCGCTGTTGCCATGTCGATTTCCATGGTGAAATGTACGCCACCACTTAAATCAAGACCTAGCTTCATAGGGTTACCACCAACCGCTTTTAACCAAGCTGGTTGAGCAGGTGCCATATTAATAGCAGAAATGTAATCGTCGCTCAGCGAATCACGCAGTAAGTCATGCGCTTTAAGCTGTTCTTCAACATTTTTTAAACGAACTAAAATTTGCCCATCTTCAAGTATTGTCGATTTAGCGGTTACATTATTTTTTTCAAGGATTGCGTTTACTTTGTCTACAACACTGAGATCGACATCAGCGCCTTTAGCACCTGAAACTTGTATAGCCGGATCGCGACCATACAAGTTTGGAGAGGCATATAAAAGGCCAATGGCTACCACAGCTAAAACAAGTAAATACTTCCAAACTGGAAACTTGTTTAACACGGGGTCGTCCTTATTATTTTTATAGCGACTTCATTGTGCCTTTTGGCAATACTGCAGATACTGCAGATTTTTGTACTGTTACTTCTGCCTGCTCGTTTAAAGAGATAACGATGAAATCTTTCTCTTCAGAAATCTTCACAATTTTACCCACTAAACCGCCTTGGGTAAGTACTTCATCGCCTTTAGCCATCATACTCATTAAGCTTTTGTGCTCTTTAACGCGCTTAGCTTGCGGGCGGTAGATTAAAAAGTAAAAAACCAAACCGAAAATAGCTAACATTATTAGCATTTCCCAACCACCGCTTGCCGCAGGTTGACCAGCTGCTGCGTGTGCATTTGAAATAAATAAACTCATGATACTTCCTCTTTAATTTTAAAGTTTAATTTTTTATATCTACTAGCTCTGGCACGTCTTGGCCTCGGCGAGCATAAAAATCTTGTACAAATTCTTCTAATTTACCTTCGCTAATTGCATTACGTAAACCTTCCATAACACGTTGATAGTAACGTAAGTTATGAATTGTGTTTAGTCGCGCACCTAAAATTTCGTTACATTTATCAAGGTGATGCAAATAAGCTCGTGAATAGTTTCCACACGTATGGCAATCACACTCAGGGTCAAGTGGCCCTGTGTCTGTTTTATGTACTGCGTTACGTATTTTAACGACACCCGTGGTAATGAATAAATGGCCGTTACGCGCATTACGTGTTGGCATAACACAGTCAAACATATCAATACCACGGCGAACAGACTCAACTAAATCCTCTGGCTTGCCTACACCCATAAGGTAGCGTGGTTTGTCTTCTGGCATTTTAAACGCACAATGATCAAGAATATTCATCATTTCGTTTTTAGGCTCGCCTACTGATAGACCACCTAATGCATAGCCATCAAAGCCAATTTCTTCTAAGCCTGCTTGCGATTGTGCACGTAATTCTGGGTACATACCACCTTGAATAATACCAAACAAAGCAGATGGATTGTCGCCATGCCCTTCTTTTGAACGCTTAGCCCAACGAAGAGATAACTCCATAGAATCTTTAGCTTCTTTTTCAGTTGCTGGGTATGGCGTACACTCGTCAAAAATCATAACGATGTCTGAGCCTAAGTCGCGCTGTACTTCCATCGACTTTTCAGGCGACATCATAATTTCATCACCATTTACTGGAGATTGAAACAACACGCCTTCTTCAGTGATTTTACGCATTGCGCCTAAGCTAAAGACTTGAAAGCCGCCTGAGTCAGTTAAAATTGGGAAATCCCAATTCATAAAGTCGTGTAAATCACCATGTTGCTTAATGATTTCAGTACCTGGACGAAGCATTAAATGAAAGGTATTACCTAAACATATTTGCGCACCAGTGGCTTTTACTTCATCTGGCGTCATACCTTTTACAGTACCGTAAGTACCAACAGGCATAAATGCAGGTGTTTCTATTACACCACGGTCAAAAATTAAGCGGCCGCGGCGCGCTTTTCCGTCAGTACAATCTAATTCAAATTTCATATCATCCTCAATGTCAGAAAAACAGTCCAACAAGCTATAATTTAACCGCTCGATTCTACCCTTTTTGCCTCATTAATACTATTAGCTGCGATAAATTCAGTTTTGCTTATTATGCTAAACAAAAACCCCAGCTTCGTTGCTGGGGTTTTTAGTGTTTTTTACTGAGTATTAAATAATAAATGGTTACTTACGTGTTAAAAACATCGCATCACCGTAACTAAAAAATCGGTATTTTTGTTCAATTGCCGTATTGTATGCACCCATAATATTGTCTTGTCCGCTAAAAGCACTGACTAGCATTATAAGCGTTGATTCTGGTAAGTGAAAATTAGTGACCATGGCGTCAACAACATTAAATTGGTAACCTGGAAAAATAAATATATCGGTATCACCAAAATACGTATCTAATTTGCCGCCGTGAACTTTAGCTGCCGACTCTAATGAGCGTACTGATGTTGTGCCAACCGCAATTACGCGCCCGCCACTTGCTTTGGTTTGTGCAACGGCAGCAACTACATCATCGGGTACTTCAATGTACTCGGAATGCATTACATGCTCATCAACACTATCCACTCGTACTGGCTGAAAAGTACCGGCGCCAACGTGCAAAGTAACAAAAGCCATGTTTACACCTTTATCTTTTAGTGCCGTCATTAACTTATCGTCAAAATGTAAGCCCGCTGTTGGCGCAGCAACTGCACCTGGCTTTTCTCCATAAACAGTTTGGTAACGCTCGCGATCAGCTTCGGTATCAGGTCGGTCAATATAAGGAGGCAGTGGCATATGACCAATATCATTAAGTATATCTAGCACGTTTTGGCTATGATCAAACTCAAGCTCAAATAATGTATCGTGGCGTGCAACCATTATTGCCTTGGCTTTGCCTTCAAGAATAACTTCGTTACCAACCTTAAGCGACTTGCTCGCGCGTACGTGCGCAAGTACGCGATGTTCATCTAGCACTCGCTCTACAAGCACTTCAACTTTGCCGCCAGAGGCTTTTTGACCAAACATACGTGCTGGAATAACGCGTGTATTGTTAAAGACTAACAAATCGCCTTCGTTTACTAAATCAAGTATGTCGCTAAACACTTTATGTTCTAGAGTTCCGCTTGGGCCATCTAAAGTAAGTAAACGGCTGCTAGTTCTGTCCGCTTTAGGAAAACGAGCTATTAATTCATCAGGTAAGTCAAAGCTAAAGTCAGCCACGCGCATAATTAGTAATCCACATCATTTAAAATCGCGCCAAGTGTATATGTATCGGATATTAAGCTCAAGAAATCAGCCAAACTTATAATATCTTGTTTGCGTGTTTATCATTAAATTTTCTTGTTCTTATGGTTAAATGTCACTATTCTTGTTCGGCTGAATTATTATAAGTTACATTAGGGGTGTTCAACACGTGCCAAACCAGCTTAAATTGCTAATATTAAACGCAAGTAGTGCTGAACGTCGCGCGATTAAGGGCACTTTAGATAGCTTAAATGTATTTACCTTTATTGATGCGCAAGATAGCCAACAAGCTTTAAAGCTTTTAAAACAACACCCTGTTGATATTATAATAACGGGCATTAATGTTGGGAAAATTGACGGCTGGCGCTTTTCGAGGATGATCCGCTCAGGATTATTAAAAACACCAAAAAACACCCCAATTTTACTTATTCCGCCAATTTACTGTGAGCGTATTGCCGAAACAACAGCCCGAAGCTACGGAATAGATGCTGTACTGCCATTTGAGCACAAAGATATGCTCCCTCAAGTGCTTGCGAATGTTTTATCTACTCACCTTGAAAAAAGTAGCCGGCTAAATTTATTGCTATTAGAGCCACTTCAAAATACGGCCGACAAAATAAGTGAACAGTTAAAGTTAAACTTTGCTATTACTCACGTTACCTCAGCTAAAGCAGCACTAAACGCTTACAACCAACAGCAGTTTTCAATTGTGCTACTCGATGCCACTACATCAAGTGTAGAGAGCTCAAGTGTACTCGTTGAAGAAATCCTACAGCACAATTCTAAACAAGCTATTGTTACGATTATAGAAAGTGATGATGCTGATTACGCTGAGCAGCTTTTGCTGTCTGGTGTTACCGATTTTATTAGAGCCCCATACGACCCTTCATTTTTAAATAAAGTGTGTGACCACGCCGCACGACGTGAAGATTTTATGGTGAGTTATGCTGAGTTTGCTTACAAAGTAGAGCAGCTAAGCGTGAGCGAAGTGCGTTACAAAGAGTTATTTTCGGCTCATCAGCGTATTTTATTGCATTTAAATACGGTTGTTTTAGAGCTTGATCAGCAAGGGCATATTCGTTTTATTAACCCTGCATGGGAGACATTAAGCGGTTTTGGTGTTAAATCATCACTACAAACCCCACTAAGCGCTTATTGTAATAACGAAGATAAAGGAAGACTAAATTATACTATTAATGACATTTTACATGGTGGCGAGCAACAGCAACAAATAGAAGTAAAGCTCACCCATAAAAATGGCAATTTAATTTGGGTCGAATGCAGATTACAGCTAATCAAAAATAGTCGTAATAACGCGACCATAACCGCCACTATCGACAACATACACGAACGTAAACAAGCAGAGATCCAACTACGTCATTTAGCACACCATGACCCATTAACTGGTTTACATAACCGTTATTACTTTGATCAACAGCTTAATAAAATATGCCAAGATAAATACACGTATGATGGCATAGAGCATGCTGTTATTTATATTGACCTCGATCACTTTAAAATAATAAACGACAGCAAAGGTCACCACCAAGGTGACATAGTATTAAAAGAAGTGGCGCAATTATTTAAAGCAAATATTGGCGAAGACCATTTGGTGTGCCGAATAGGCGGCGATGAGTTTGCAGTCATACTTACCGATATGAATTTACTGGATGCACACCTTATTGCTGAAGGTGTGTGCAGCGCAATAGAAAAACATGCTTTTAAATCAGAAAATCAGATATACACAATTAGCTGCTCTATCGGTTTAACTCAAATTACGACACAAAACAATGATCCTAATGAATGTTTAAAACAAGCCGATATTGCTTTGTATATTGCCAAAAATTTAGGGCGTAACTTAGTACATTGCTACTCAAAAGAGGACGCTCAAAACAATACGCTTCAAACTGGGCTTGAATGGGGTCACGAAATTCGACAAGCACTGCAGCAAGATAATATTGAACTGCATTACCAACCTATTTGGGATTTTAAAGAGTGTAAAGTTGCTTATTTTGAAGCGCTCTTACGCTTAAAACTCAAAGGTGAACTTGTATACCCAAATCAATTTATTCCCTCTTTAGAGATGCTTAACGACACATTTTTGATGGATCAATGCGTTATACGTAATGCCATTGCTTGTGTGTCTAAGCACCCAGAGTTAAACCAAGTTGCTATCAATTTGTCAGCACAATCATTTTTAGATGAACGCTTACTGCCATTAATTGAATCAAATCTTGAAAAGTATAACGTGCCCCCTTCGCGGATAATTTTTGAAATAACTGAATCAGCAAGTATTAACAATTTAAAAGCGACTCGTAAAATGATCGAGAAGCTTAATAGCTTAGGCTGTCATTTTTCTATTGACGATTTTGGAACTGGCTTTAGTACATTTAACTATTTAAAGCAGCTTCCAGCACAGCATGTAAAAATTGATGGCTCATTTGTAAGCGACATGCTTAATGACCCTATAGACTTAGCGTTAGTAAAAGCAATAAATGATATTAGTCGGTCTCTCGATAAGCGTTCTGTAGCTGAGTACGTCGAAAACGAAGAGATATTTTTTGCACTAAAAGAGATAGGTGTTGATTATGGACAAGGCTACTTTATTGCACGCCCAGTACCTGTTGAAAAAGTAAAAGATGAACTTGAAAAAATTTCAAAAAATAAAACGTTTTACCAACAACAAGCTAGCCCAAAATAAACAAAATTAAACAATTTGTTACTACCAATATTACCTTTCTTGCCTATACTTTCAGTATCAAATAAGAAATGTCGTGCATTTTAATGCATTTCACTTTAAAAACATGACATTACCTTTTGGCGGCATAGTACTGATATTTATAGTGGGTTTCAAAGCTATTTAAGCTTTTAAGGAGAAAGGTATGACACAGCTAGTTATGTTATTACTGATTATACATTTTGCAATCGCGTATCAGTGTTATCGTTACGCAAATATTAAAGGCTACCCAGTTAAGGTTTTTACTGTATTAGGCTGCGTGCCTTACTTTAACTTAGTGGTATGGATTTATTTACTATTTTTACCCGAACTTGAGCCTTTTGAAAGCCATCTTAAAAATCAAAAGCAGCCTTTATAAGCTGCTTTCATTCATTTCCTATTCTTATTTAGAAAAATCTAAACTACATTGGCGCTTTAAAAATATCTCAAGCTGTTGACTAAATAACTTAAAGTCGCGGATCCGCCCCGTAGTTTTCCGCCACAATATGCCAATATCTCTATATGCATCGCTTTGTGATGGTGTTGCCACCATATTTTTATTATCTAAAATTCCGGCGTTAATCGCCATTTGTGGTAAAAAAGTCACCCCGAGCTGATGCTCAACCATACTCAATAATGTATGCAAGCTTGCTGCTTCAAATGGGTTAATACAACTAGCACGGTTTAAATGACATGCACTAAGCGCATGGCCTGTCATACAGTGCTCACGCTCGAGTAAGAATACGCTAGCCTCTGGTAATAGATTAAAGTCGACTACGCCCTTTGCAGCGCTGTAGTCCTTATGGTGCACTAAACTAAACTGATCTTTTGCCAATACTTGTGTATGAAATTTATCGGTTTCGTATGGCAGTGCAAGTAGCGCTAAATCAATATGCCCATGCTCAAGTTTATCCAGTAGCTTATCACTCGTATCTTCTATTAATACCAACTCTAAATCACAAAAGGTTTCTTTACAAAAGTGATACAGAGGAGCCGCTATAAAGCTAGCAATTGTAGGTATAACACCCACTGTTAATTTACCACTCAGCGGTGTTAAAAAGCTTTTAGTGAGCTCTTTTAAACTAATTGTATCGTTAATTATTTTACGAGAGCGCTCAACAACTTCTTCACCAATACTGGTAAACATAAGGCTGCGATTTTCGCGTTCAATAAGCTGGCAACCCAACGTTTCTTCAAGATTTTGAATAGCACTGCTTAAAGTAGATTGCCCTATAAAACAGGCACTGGCAGCTCTGCCAAAGTGCTGATGTTGATGAACAGCTAATAAATACTGTAGCTGTTTGATACTTGGAAGATTGGTCATTTTTTCTTTCCACAAATAAAAAGACCCCAACACCTAGGGCATTGAGATCTTTTCAAGCTAAAAGTCTTTGAGTACTTTTTTGTTAAACCCCAAATGCGGTTCTTAGTACGTAGAAAATAACAATAGCAAGGGCAGCGCCAACTGGCAATGTAATTACCCAAGAAACTACAATGTTTCTGATAACACCCATGTTAAGTGCACCAATTCCACGTGCCATACCTACACCTAATACCGCACCCACTAAGGTTTGAGTAGTAGAGATTGGCATACCAGTACCTGATGCAATAACAACGGTAGAAGCAGCGGCTAGTTCAGCAGCAAAACCACGGCTAGGCGTTAAATGTGTAATGCCTTCACCAATCGTTTTAATTACTTTTTTGCCCAAAATAGCAAGACCCGCAACAATACCAAAACCACCTAGAGGTAGAATCCACCAAGCAATAGCCGCTTTTTTAGCAATTTCACCATTGTTTTCAACAATGTTTACAACAGCAGCTAGTGGACCGATTGCATTAGCAACATCGTTAGAACCATGTGCAAAGGCCATACAACATGCTGTTAATACCATAAGAACAGCAAACACTTTTTCAACATTGTTGAATTGCATTTGTTTATCTGCTTTTGGATCGATATTTAAACGAGAAATAGCAATTTTACCAATTATAGCAACGACAACTGCTACAGCTATTGCTAAGGCGTACCCTTCGGCTGCACCTAAATCAACACCAACATGCTTTAAGCCTTTTTTAATTGTAACCAAGGCCATTATAAAACCTGCTAAACCCATATAAAGTGGTACATAGCGTTTAGCATTTTTTAGTGGTGCATCTGTATTAAAAATAAGTTTTTGTGCACTCATAAATATTAAGTATGCAATAAAGCCTGATATGGCGGGCGTTATAATCCAACTACCAACAATACCACCTACTTTATCCCATTGAATCGCCTCAGTACCAACAGCAACTAACGCAAAACCAATGATTGCACCAATGATTGAGTGAGTCGTTGATACTGGCCAACCCAAGAACGAGGCCATTAATAACCAAGCACCCGCTGCAAATAAAGACGAAATCATACCCAGAACCATAAGTTCAGGAATGTCTGCAAATGGTGCGGCATCGATAATTCCTTTACGAATTGTTGATGTAACCTCACCACCTGCTAAGTAAGCGCCTGCAAATTCAAAAATCATCGCTATAAAAATAGCTTGTTTGATTGTTAGCGCTTTTGAACCTACAGATGTGCCCATGGCGTTCGCTACGTCGTTCGCGCCAATACCATAAGCCATAAAAAAGCCGACTGCTGCGGCAATTAAAATTAATACCGTGCCGTAAGATGCAATGATATCCATTGTAAAACCTTAATCTTTCGTGTTTGAACTGATTTTAAATTAACGAGCTAACATCAGCTCAAGACGTGATCCTACGCGCTCTGCAATATCTGCAAGCTCGCCAACCCATTCAATGATTTTGTACAAAAACATAACATCAATTGGATTTAACTCACCCTCTACATCACGTAGCTGGCGGCGTACTTTTATCTGCATTTCGTCCGTGTCTTGTTCTATGGCATCCAATTCAACTAACATTTTTTCTACTAAGGTGACTTCTCGACCTTTAAAACCCGTTTCTAGCAATTCTTCTAATTCGTTAATTGCTTTAGATGCTTGTTTAGTCGCATCTACACAACGGGTTAAGTAAGCTAAGAAATCAGCTTGCATAACTTTTGGAATGGTCATTTCACGACCAATCACTCGCCCTGCAATATCTTTTGCTTTATTGGCAATTTTATCTTGTTGAGTTACTAGTTCGAGAAGATCTGTACGCTCTACCGGCATGAATAAACCACGCGGTAATTGTAAACGTATATCTCTTTTCATATCATCAGCTTCACGTTCTAAATTGCGAATAGTGATGCGAAGCTCTTCTGCTTGTACCCACTCTTCTTTAAATACGTGATTAAAAAAAGGTATCAAAGCTTTACTTGCTTGATGAACCTTCTTGATGTGTTCTTCCATTGGTTTGATAGGAGATTTTGCAAATACTCCTAAAAACGCGTTTGTAGGCATAACTGACCCTTTAATCAAATTGATATGCTTTGCAGCATGAATTTTACAGTATTAACCAAGATTGTGAACGCTTTTTATTACTTCACTAAAGCTTGCAATACACAAAGCGACACTAAGCCGCTTTAATAGAAAAGCATGATGGGTAAAAAATCATAGTGATTTTTCTATATCTTCTTGAGATGTATGGCGAATATCTTTGCCATTAACAAAATAAATAATGTATTCAGCAATGTTCTGACAGCGATCACCAATACGCTCTAATGAGCGAACAGACCAGACTAAGTCCATGATTTTAGGTATTGAGCGTGGATCTTCCATCATGTAAGTCATTATTTGACGTGTGATGGCTTCATATTCGCGGTCAACCTTTGCATCTTCTTTATGTACTTGAAATGCACGTTGCACATCCATACGGGCAAATGCATCTAGTACGTCGTGTAGCATTTTTAAAACCTGGCGGCCCATATTTTCAATATTTACTAATAAATCTTGCTGATCTTTGGTAAATGAGTCTAGTGCAACTTTAGCAATTCGCTCAGCTTCATCGCCAATACGTTCTAAATCGGCGATTGTTTTAGCAATTGCAATCACTAAACGCAGGTCACTTGCTGCAGGCTGACGACGAGCAATAATACGCGTACACTCTTCATCAATGCTTACTTCCATTGCATTCACTTTATAATCGTTCTGACGTACCTTTTGAGCAAGCTCTGCATCGTTACGACTCACCGCATCAAGCGCACTATTTAACTGCTGCTCAACTAAGCCACCCATACTTAATACATGATTACGTACATTTTCTAGTTCTTGGTTAAAACGCCCAGAAATATGTTTATTAATATTATGTTCCATAGTTACCTTCTCTCTTAATCTTGCACAACACGCTACAACGAGCTAATTAACCGTAACGACCGGTAATATAATCTTCGGTCTTTTTCTTCGTTGGTGTAGTAAATAAGGTATTTGTGTCTGAGTACTCAATCAATTCGCCCATATACATAAAGGCTGTTTGATCAGATACACGTGCTGCTTGTTGCATGTTATGTGTAACAATAACAACGGTAAATTGGTTTTTTAAATCGTTTATTAGCTCTTCAATTACCAAAGTAGAAATAGGGTCAAGTGCTGATGTAGGTTCATCTAATAAAAGAACTTCTGGCTCAATTGCAATTGAGCGAGCAATAACTAAACGCTGTTGCTGACCACCCGATAAGCCAAACGCGCTATCGTGTAATCTATCTTTTACTTCATCCCATAAAGCAGCACCACGAAGTGATTGCTCTACCACTTCGTCTAACTTACGCTTCTCTTTAATGCCTTGTAAGCGTAGGCCATAAACCACATTTTCATAAATTGATTTAGGAAATGGGTTAGGACGCTGAAACACCATACCTACATTACGACGAAGTGCTGCTACATCTACGCTCTTATCGTAAATATTTTGACCGTGAAGTAATATTTCACCTTCAATACGACAAATATCAACCAAATCGTTCATGCGGTTAATACAACGTAATAGAGTTGATTTACCACAGCCCGATGGTCCAATAAACGCAGTTACTTGGCCTTTTGGAATGTTCATATTTACTTTATTAAGCGCTTGCTTATCACCGTAGTAAAGATCGAGATCTTTAATCTCTAGCGCTTTTTGGTCATCCGTTAAATTTTCTAGGTCTAACTTCTGGCCTATATTAGCTTGGTTTACTTTTGGAGCGACTGTAATCATTTTTGTTACCTATAAAATCTTTACTAATTAGTGTTCAAGCGATCTGTACTTTTCACGTAAATGGTTACGTATACCAATGGCCGTTATGTTTAGGGTAATAATCACCGACACCAATAAAAAGGCCGTTGCGTATACCAGCGGGCGTGCCGCTTCAACATTAGGGCTTTGGAAGCCAACATCGTATATATGAAAGCCTAAGTGCATGAACTTTCTATCTAAGTGAAAATACGGGAAGTTGCCATCAAGTGGTAATGTAGGGGCCATTTTTACAACGCCTACTAGCATTAACGGTGCAACTTCACCTGCAGCACGTGCAACTGCCAGTATTAAACCTGTCATAATTGCAGGGCTTGCCATTGGAATAATTATGCGCCATAACGTTTCAACTTTTGTTGCGCCAAGCGCTAGTGAACCATCACGTACGGTACTTGGAATACGAGATAAACCTTCTTCAGTCGATACAATAACAACTGGCAGCGTTAGTATGGCGAGCGTTAATGCAGACCACATTACACCTGGCGTACCAAATACTGGCGTTGGCGACGATTCTGGGTAAAATAATTGGTCTAAGCTACCACCTAACATGTATACAAAAAAGCCGAGGCCAAATACACCGTATACAATTGAAGGAACACCGGCCAAGTTAATCACTGCGATACGAATCATTTTAGTGATTGCATTTTTTGCGGCGTACTCGTGTAAGTAAATTGCAGCAACAACGCCAAACGGCGTCACAATTACAGCCATCAGCATAACCATAAATACAGTACCAAATATAGCAGGGAAAACACCGCCTTCTGTATTTGCTTCACGTGGATCATCGGATACAAACTTACCTAGTTGCACAAAGTAGTGGCCTAGCTTTGCAAAAAAGCCCATATCGTTTGGAAACCAAACATCAAGTACTTGATACATAGGAATTGTAACAACTTCACCGCGCATATCTTTTACAGTTACGTGGTCACGTTTAGCTTGTTTGCGTAGTGCAAATAAATCTTTTTCAAGTACACCATACTCTGCACGTAATTCAGCACGTGCTTGAGCAAGCTCAGCAACACGCTCATCAGTGAGAGCGTTATCAAGTAAGTAGCCTTTTTCTTTTAAACGTAAGCGTTCAAGTGCGTAGTTAATATGCCCAATGTCGCCATTTTGCAAATCAAGTGCTTCGTCATTTAAATCAACTGCACGCTCAACAAGCTCATGTAGTGCTTCTATTTTATCGCCATTAACCGGTTGACCGTCTTTAATAACGTTTTGCACATAACCATAAAAGTTACCGTTTTTACTACGCTCAAATACTGCAAGCGCCGCTGGTGCTGTTTTATTTGTTATGTCGGTTTCTAATATCCAACGAAAATCTAAATCTACATATTCGCGGTTACCTGTTTTAATAAGTAAGCGCTCTATTTCTTCTTTTTCAAACCCGCTAACATCAATACCTGTCGCGGCTAAACGCGTTTTTGGTACTAATTCACGGTCATAAACTTCGCCAATAACGGTTTGCTTTGCAATCGACCCTTCAAGTTCAAACTGTACAACTTCTGAAGGCCAGAAAAAGCTTAACCCTTTCCAGGCTATCATTGCTAATAAGCCTAAAACTGAAATCAAACTGATGCTCACTGCACCACCGGTCATCCAAATCCAAGGAGAACCAGACTTAAACCACTGCTTTACCATGTCATGTCTCTCCGCTTACATTGAGCTGTATTTTTCACGCAGTTGCTGGCGAACAAACTCAGCGACTGTGTTAAAAATGAATGTGAATATGAATAATACAAAGGCTGCTAAGAATAATATTCTATAGTGCGAACTACCTACTTCTGACTCTGGCATTTCAACTGCAATATTTGCTGCAAGCGTACGCATACCTTGGAAAATGCTCCAATCCATAATCGGTGTATTACCGGTTGCCATAAGTACAATCATGGTTTCACCAACTGCTCGGCCAAGTCCCATCATTACCGCAGAGAAAATACCTGGGCTTGCTGTTAGTAATACAACACGTATTAGTGTTTGCCACTGCGTTGCACCTAATGCTAATGAGCCATTTGATAAATGCTTTGGAACACTAAATACCGCGTCTTCTGCAATTGAGAATATAGTAGGAATAACCGCAAAACCCATCGCAATACCTACAACAAGCGAGTTACGTTGATCGAATGTCATACCTAGCTCATTTGTTAAGTACTGACGTACATTGCCGTCAAACATCCAAAGTTCAACAAATTCGCTCATAGCAAACGAAAACCAACCAATAAGTAAAACGACCGGAATAAGGATGATTGAATGCGAACCATCAGGAATTCTATGGCGTATTTTTGTTGGTAATTTAGTCCAGGCTAAACCTGTCGCTAACATACCTAAAGGTAATAATATGAGTAACCCAACAATGGCAGGTAAGTGCTCTTCTATTAATGGGGCTAACCAAAGACCCGCTAAAAAACCTAAAATAACGGTTGGTAATGCTTCCATTATTTCAACGGTAGGCTTAACCACTTTACGTAATTTGCTCGACATAAAGTATGCCGTGTAAATAGCCGCCGAAAGCGCGATTGGTACAGCAAACAACATCGCATAAAGTGCTGCTTTTAATGTACCGAACGAAATTGGCACAAGTGAAAACTTAGATTCAAAGTCGTCACTGGCTGATGTTGACTGCCAAATATAACCTGGCTCTGGGTAACCTTCGTACCACACTTCTTGCCAAAGTGCTGACCAAGTAACTTCTGGGTGCTCGTTATGAATGTCTAATACTGTTAGCTTATTATCCGCTAAAATTAACGCAGCATTTGAACGTGGTGCAATTGCAAAGTTTTCTATTGCGCCTTCACTTACTTTCCCCTGCCAAAGTTTTGCTTCGCTGGTTGTGTAGTACACGCCTAGCTCACCATTATTGCCGGTAGTAAAAAAAGTACGACGGTAAAACTCAGTAAATACATTTAATTTACTTTGCTTAGTTGTTTCAAATGAGCGAATTTTTTGATATTCACGGCCTGTGTCAGTGTTTACTTCAAACCACTGCGAAACCTCACCGTTATCATTAGCAAGCATGAGTGAATTTGCGCCCGCTAGCAGTTGTGCAGATACAATATTTGCATTTTCTTCGTTAGCCGAAAGCAACTGAATTTGCTCTACATCACTTGGGTCACGCGTATCGTATACATAGACTTGATTAGCAGAACGTACAAAAGTACGTGTTGTATCTGGCGACATTAATAACTCGTCTACACGCCCATTAACATCAAGTTCTGTACGCTCAACAACCCACTCTACTTCACCGGTAAACATATTCTCTTCAGCAATAAAGCTGCTAAATAATACACGCTTGTCTTCTGTAAGAGCTACAACCGCTGTTTTGTCTTCATAGTGACTAAATGCAAAGCGTTTAATAGCTGCACCTTGTTCATCTACTTCTAAAGCCATTTCCCCTAGAGGAAAACCTAAGCGAGGTGTTAATTTACGCTCGTTGTTTGGAAAGGTAACTAAAAATTTAGGTGCAACAACCATTACGGTGCCATCTTCTAAACCAAACGCATAATGCCCTTGAAAAGGCGCGCTTGTTGCAAAGCTTGTTGCATCACTTGGTAAATCTGCATTAAGTGTTTTGAGTTTTTTACCAAAACTACCTGACTCAACACTGTAAAAATCAACCTGACCTTGCTGACTGAGTAAATAAGCAACTTCAGTTTGCTCTTCTACACCTAAGCCTGCTATTTGCTGTGAATTAGCAACATGAAAGCTATCGCGTTTTTCTACTTTTGCTGATTCAAAAATTGGCTGTACTACATAAAGAAGGTAAAAGAATATTAATAGCAGTGCTACCAATACCATTATCCCACCTGCGGTTATGCCAAACTTGGCAAACCGATCTTTAAATAGACGGCTTCGATCCGTATTAAAAGTCGGCTTATTCGGATTTGAAGTCATCAAAACACCCTTAAATCTTAACGTTGCATAAATTATATTTCATCAAGATGACAGTAATGTTACAGCAGTAATAATAAGCACTCTAAAACAGCTTTAAATAAAACTAACGAGGGAAAAGTCTAAATTAGCTTCAAATAGGTGATTTATAAGTGAACTAAATTATAAAATAATTGGACAAAGTATTTATCGAGGTCAATACTAAAAGAGTACTTAGTAAATAATAATGACTATTAATACTGCGTATAGTCAACACAACTATATTCATTTTTTTTAATTTATAATCAAAGATTTATAAAAAGTGCAACAACACACAATTTAAATTAGACAACATACTTAATGCCTATGCATTTACTTTCTTTGGGCTTAAAAAGAGAATTATTTATGAAGCAGTTGGTTATAACTATTTTAGGGAAAGATCGCCCTGGTTTAGTAGAGAGCATCTCATCAGTCGTATTACAAAATCATGGCAACTGGCTTAGTAGTAACTTAAGCCATTTATTAGGTCATTTTGCAGGTATTATTCAACTTGAAGTTGCTGAGGAGCATTTTCAATCATTACAAAGTGCTTTAAATAAGTTACCTAAGTTAGACGTTCGTATTGAAACCGGAAACACAGAGATTGAACCATCAACACTAGAGCAAATTAATCTAGTTATAACAGGTAACGACCGTCCTGGTATTGTTCAAGAACTGGCAAGTGTAATACGTCATAAAGGCGCGAATATTACTCACTTAAATTCAAGACAACAAAGTGCACCTAATTGGGGAGTGCCTATTTTTAGCGCTGTTGCTACCGTTACTTTGCCAAATGGTATGGATAAAGACGAAGTTATTGAAGCATTGGAATCAATTACAAGTGATTTAATTGTAGATACGGAAGAAGTTTAACCTCCATTTATGCGTGCCATACAACTGACACGCATACCATTTTAGTCCATCAAAATGCTCTGCAGATTATTTAACGCAGACATAAAATAAGCCGATGCAAGCATCAGCTATTTTAAATAATCACCTTAAAGCTAATAAGAGCGAGATAAACTCAGTAATCCCGCTCTTTTATAAAGCTACATATCCATATGACGATTAGTACTTTGCATCATTTGCTTTATACCTTGCTTTTCAAGCTCTAGTATTTGCTGAAGCTTTTCTTGCCCACTTTCGGTTTCGGCGCGTTCAAGTAAGTATTCATATAACTCAATCACTTTTTGATGTTGCTGTGCTAAATAGCCTTGAATGACTTCTTCATCGAATTGCTGATCTTTACTAATGTCTTCAAAAGTAATTAGCTCAGGATTTTTAGCAAAGTATTCATAACTGTACGTATCGAGCGTATTTATTTCAGTTATCGCTTTAAACCCGACTAAATCTTCGGCGAGTTTTTTTTCGTAATTTAGGTAGTAGTCCACCAGCATTGCATTATGTTCATCGAGTAAATCCTTTACGCTATAAAAATTAGCCGCCATTTGCGTATGAAACAAAACGGTCCAATCGTATACCTCTTTAATTGTTTTAACTTGCATGTGCATTCCTTACTTAGTTGACTGTATAGGTAATACACTGCGTAAAGCGTGCCAATTAAAAAGCTATTTAAAAACAGTTAGTTAATTTAAATATGAGTAATAACTAGCTATTTAATAGAACAACTTACAAATTATAGGTAATTTTTATAGAGCAATGCATGGGTAGTAACAGCATTGCTCTATAGTCTTGTTGTTTTATATTATTTAAGTCCTTGTTTGCGCCATAGTAGGTAAACCGCAGGAATAACAAGTAAGGTGAGTACAATTGCACTGCCCATACCGCCAACCATAGGCGCTGCTATTCGGCTCATTACTTCGCTTCCGGTGCCTGTACCATAAAGTACAGGTAATAAACCGATAATAATTGTCGCGACAGTCATCATAACCGGGCGTACTCGAAGCCCTGCTCCTTCAATAATAGCTTGCTGTAATTGCACTAAGCTAAGCGGTTTTCCGGCTTGCTCTGCTTCGAGGCATTTTTCTTGATAGGCTTGGTTTAAATACACCAACATAATGACCCCTATTTCTACCGCAACACCGGCTAAGGCAATAAAGCCCACACCTACTGCAACTGAAAAGTTAAAGCCCTCTAAATACATTAGCCATACGCCACCAATCATTGCCAGTGGCAACGTAGCCATAATAATAGTGACCTCAGCAAAGCTTCTAAAATTAAGGTAAAGCAATACAATAATAATCGCTAATGTAAGAGGTAATACATAAGTCAGTTTGTCTTTAGCGCGCTGCATGTATTCATACTGCCCAGCCCACGTAATTGAGTAGCCAGCAGGTAGTATTAGGTCTTTATCGAGCACCTGCTGAGCGTGCTCAACGTAAGTACCAATATCAACGCCATCTATATCAATAAAACTCCAACCGTTTAAACGTGCATTTTCGCTTTTTATACCAGGCGGTCCATCTTCAATAAATACATCGGCTACATCACCAAGTGCTATACGCTGCCCTGTAGGCGTTACAATAGGTAACAACATTAACTCTTCTGGCGAGTCTCTGTATGCTTGCGGATAACGTAAATTAACAGGGTAACGCTCTTGCCCTTCTACCGTTTGTGTTACGTTTGTACCACCTATTGCAGTAGATACAACTTGCTGTACGTCGCTAATGTTTAAGCTATAACGCGCGGCTTTTTCACGATTTATATCTACTTTTATATAACGTCCACCGGCTACTCGCTCTGAGTAAACCGATGCAGTGCCTTGCACATCTTTTAAAAGCACTTCTATTTGTTGACCAATTTTTTGAATTTCACTCAACTTTGGTCCCGCAACTTTAATGCCCACGGGAGTTTTAATACCGGTTGCGAGCATATCAATACGTGTTTTAATTGGCATCACCCACGCATTAGTTAGCCCCGGAAACTTAACCAAACCGTCGAGTTCTTTTTTAAGTTTTTCAAGCGTCATACCCTCGCGCCACTCGTCTTTTGGTTTTAACTGAATAAACGTCTCTATCATTGTAAGCGGCGCAGGATCTGTTGCAGTTTCTGCTCGCCCAACTTTACCAAATACTGTTTTAACCTCGGGTACTGTGGCAATTAACTTGTCGGTTTGCTGTAGTATTTCGCGCGCTTTACCTACCGATAAACCAGGATACGTTGTGGGCATATACATTAAATCGCCCTCATCGAGTGGCGGAATAAATTCACTGCCTATTTTATTTACCGGGTAAAAGCCAATAACAGAAACAACCACCGCGAGTACCAATGTCATTTTTGGAAATTTAAGCACCCAGTTAAGTAGTGGACGATACGCTGCGACGAGTAATCGGTTAACTGGATTTTTTTGCTCCGAAATGACCTTACCTCTAATAAAGTAACCCATTAATACCGGCACTAAGGTAATCGCAAGCCCAGCAGACGCTGCCATAGCATAGGTTTTAGTGTAAGCCAGTGGCGCAAACATACGTCCTTCTTGCGCTTCTAAAATAAATACCGGCATAAAGCTGACGGTAATAATTAATAAACTAAAAAATAATGCAGGACCCACTTCACTCGCCGATTTAGCCACAACTTCCCAGCGGTTTTCATTGGTAAGGGGGGTTTTTTCCATATGCTTATGCATATTTTCAATCATGACGATAGCACCGTCAGTCATTGCGCCTATCGCTATTGCAATTCCTCCTAAAGACATAATGTTGGCGTTAATCCCCTGCCAATACATAATTATAAATGCCGTTAAAATTCCAAGCGGTAACGTAATAATCGCCACCAGCGATGAGCGCACATGAAACAAAAACACCACACACACTAAGGCAACTACAATAAGCTCTTCAATTAGCTTACTTGTTAAATTATCTACCGCGTTATTTATTAAGTTGGAGCGATCGTACACAGGGACTATTTCAACGCCCTCTGGCAATCCCTTTTTAAGCGATTCTAATTTTGCTTTTACAAGCTCAATGGTTTTTTGTGCATTTTCGCCATAGCGCATAATAACAATGCCGCCGGTTACCTCGCCTTCACCATTTAGCTCTGCAATACCACGGCGCATTTGCGGTCCGACTCTAATATCGGCTACATCACGTAATTGCAGCGCAGTACCGTTGGCGTTTACACCAAGCGGAATAGCTTCCAAGTCGGCAACACTCTTAATGTAGCCTGTGCTTGTTACCATGTATTCTGCTTCAGCCATTTCAACTACTGAGGCGCCCATCTCTTGGTTGCCTTGTTGAATAGCGGTTTGAATGAGGCTAAGCGGAATACCATATGCGCGTAATTTATCGGGCTCTACATTGACTTGGTATTGCTTAACCATGCCACCAACAGCAGCCACTTCAGATACACCGGGCACAGTTTGTAGCTCAAACTTTAAAAACCAATCTTGTAAGCTTCGTAGCTGACTAATATCGTGTTTATTTGTTTTATCAATTAGTGTGTATAAGTAAATCCAACCTACGCCTGTTGCATCAGGGCCAAGCTCTGGCGTAGCGCTATCGGGTAATCTACTCGCTACTTGGCTTAGGTATTCTTGTACTCGGCTACGCGCCCAATACAAATCGGTTTTTTCGTCAAAAATAACGTAAACGTACGAGTCTCCAAAAAACGAAAAACCCCTTACAGTTTGTGCACCCGGCACAGAAAGCATTGCTGTGGTGAGCGGAAATGTAACTTGGTCTTGCACTACTTGCGGCGCTTGCCCCGGGTAAGTGGTTTTTATAATGACCTGAACATCAGATAAGTCAGGCAAGGCATCCACTGGAGTATTTTTTACAGCAAACAACCCTCCACCCAGTAAAATTAATGTAAGCAACAACACAAAAAAGCGATTGCTAACAGACCAGCGAATAATGGCAGTTATCATAATGGCTCCTAGTGAGAACTATGTTGCATAGTAGAATGATCAATCGGCTCTGCGTTTTGCGCTTTAGTAATTACAAATTCATCGTTAATAATGCTAAAAGTAAAATTAATATACTGGGCATTTTCAAACTGACTAATATCAATATCTGGCGCTAATACAAAGTCCATTGTTGCGGGTTCTCGATTCCATTTTTCAATGGCTTCTCGGCTAATATTAATAATGCGATTTTGTGTATCTATGGTATTAATAGTGCCGTTAACCGTGGCGTTTTGTGGCTGCATATCCATGTTCATATTCGAGCCTGAAACAGAACTCATACCTGAGTTAATACTAGAACTAGGCATTTCCATTCGTTTAAAGTCGGAGCTTTTACTCGATTCAGAGTCTATTAAAAATTGCGCTGAAGTCACTACCGTGTCACCTGTCATTACACCTGACAAAATGACCGCTTCATTACTATTAATTTGCCCAACTTCAACTTCTACCGATTTAAAACGACCCTCACCTAATGCAATAACCACGCGGTTTTGATGCTGCGTGCGGATTACCGCTTCTTTAGGGACTGTAAATTGCGCCTTACTCGCTTTAGCGTGAATGCTCACTTGTGCAAACATATTTGGTTTTAACCGATGATCTGCATTTTCAAACCTAAGCCTTACACGCAGAGTCCGGTTTTTAGCATCAAGCGCGGGGTAAATGTAATCAACCTTACCTTCCCACTTTTGACCTTTTAAGTAATCAAGCGTCATTGTAACGGGCAACCCAACACTCACTTGTTCTGATTGGCGCTCGAACACTTCCGCCTCTACCCAAATTTCATCAAGCTGGGCAATACTCATCATTGATGTGCCTGGTTTAACGTAAAAGCCTTCTCGTACTGTTAGCTCATCTACCACACCACTTTGCTTTGCGTAAAAAGTAATATTTTGCATTATCTTTTTATTTTTTTGTAAGCGCTCGATAAATCCATCAGACACATTTAACGACTCTAAACGCGCCTTTGCAGCGCGAATTAACACTGTATTATTACGATTAACCGCCAATAAAAGCTCTTCCTGTGCGTTCACCAATTGTGGTGAATACAATGTATATAAAGGCTCACCGGCTTTAACTTCTGCGCCTTGTGCTTTAACGTATAAACTTTCAATCCAGCCTTCTACTCGCGGATGAATGTGAATAAGTTGGTCTTGGTTATATTGCACATAACCCACAGTATTTATATCGCTGTGAAGTGTTTTAAGCTGCACTTTGGCAGTTCTTACACCAAAGTTATTAACGACTGCAGGCGAAATAGTTACAGCACCTGGTCCATCCTGAGCCTTGCTAGCGTTTTCATACACAGGTACTAAATCCATTCCCATTGGCGAAAGCCCTGGCGCGTCACGCCTGTAATTACTATCCATAGGGGCTACCCAATATAAGGGCTGTTTGTCAGCGCTTTGTTGTTCATTCATTGCCGAGTTGCTAGGTAAAAACTGCATTACTAAGCCGCCTATTAACCCAAAGGCGCCTGCGCCAACTAAGGCGGCAACAAGTAACTTTAAATTAGTATTCATTGTGTAATTCTCCAGTTTGCTCGCTCATTACTTGGGGGTCTAAGCTACTTGCATAATAATTAAGGCGGGCGGTAATAATATGTTGATCTACTTGAATATTCAGTGCATCAATTTTGGCGTTAAGTTCACTAATGCGCGCGCGCATCACGTCAGAAAAATCCCCGTCGTCGCGTGTATAAGCATTTAGTGTTGCCTGAGATTGCTCTGACATTTGCGGTAATAACGTATTTTGATAAAGCGCATCGCGTTTTTGCAAACGAGCGAGTTGGCTAAACTCCTTAAAGTACATGCCTTTGAGTTTTTGAAGCGCCACCAGCTTTTGTGTTTTAGTAGCTTCTGCACTAGCAATAGCCGATTTAACCTGTTGATCTTGTCTGTTATCAGTAAACAATGGCAAATCAATACTAAACCCTACAGAGAGTAAATCAGCTCGCGACTCACCCATCGGGGTATCATCTCGGTAACCATAACCCACATTAACGCCCATTTGAGGTTTGTAGCTTTGCTTAGCGAGTGCAACTTCGGTTTGCTTTGCCGTTACGGTTTTTTCTATCGCAATAATTGCGGGATGCGCCATAAGCAACTGTATTAGCTCATTAAATTCAAGGCTCGCAAAATCAACCAGCCCTGCGGTTTTAGTAAACTCAGTATTTAAAGGCTGCATAAGCATATTCATAGGTAACCACTGTGCTAAACGGTTTTTAGCACTTTCAAATTGCTGCTCAAGCATAACCAGCTTATCTTCAAGACGGGTGAGTTCTAATTGCGCACGAATAATATCTTGCTGACGTGTTTTACCTAAGGTACTTGCGTAGCTCGCTTCGGTAATGTCAATAAGTTGAGTAAATAGCCCTTTATCTTGCTCAATTAAAGCAATACTTCGCTGAGCACGATACGCGTTTAACCACGACTCAATCACAATTGCTTTTACTTGTGCTAAGCGATCGGCGCGCTGCCAAGGGTATTGTTGAGCAGACTGTGCTAATGCTTTTTGTCTAAGCACTAAACTATTCCCTCGGCTAAACTTTTGGCTCAAATCAACTTTAAGCTGCGTCATCCCTTCTTGGTCAAACGCATAACCGTTAGTAGGTAAGTTGAGTAAGCCAACCGTTAAAACAGGATCGGGTAAGGTGCCTGCGGCAATGCTTTGCGCTATTGCTGCATCTTCTTGGTAGCCACTCGCTTTTAGCCATGGCTCATGCGTTAGCGCATAATTAAGCGCTTGCGTTAAGCTAAGCGTTTGCTCATTATTAGTTTGCTTTAGTATTTCGGTATTTTGATTGTTTTGCGCATTAACAGCTGTGCTAAATAACACAACACTACATAATACGACTTTAATACTTACAGCGTGGTTCATCACCTGCTCCATCTAAAAATAAAAGAAAATCTTAAATTAGGAAGCAAAAAAGGTGTTTAGGAGTTACCAATAAACGGGGTTACCGCAATTTTTACATACACCTATCCTGCTATTAAGCAGACATAGGAGGGCGATAGAGTGAACGAGGTATATTAATTTGTGTAGTAAATACACGTACATTTACTTTTTCAGATTCAAGTAAAGTAACGCTAAATAAAGTATTAACATTAAGCATTGAGTTAGCAGCGCAGCCACTCATAGGGCATTTACAGTCATTTTGTGGCGTACTTTCGTCGTCGCAACAATCCATCTGCATCATATTTTCAGACATGCTAACGACAGCTGTTGCATCACTACTTTGTGTCATTGGCATTTGGGCATGCGTTGCTGTTTTAGTTGGCATATGTGGCATTTCGCATACCATAGCTACAGACGCAACTGCCTGACCCACAAAAGTGAGCAGTAAAGTTATCATGAGTAAACTAGAGTAAAAACGTTGCAACATTATGCCTTTTAATAAACTTTAAAATGATTGTAAGGTAACCTAACGGCAACCACAAATACTTTAATTATGTAGACTGCGGTTTAGCAGATGTTTTAATTAAGTTACTCGCGATAATTGCAAATATACAATATGCGCTAAAATACCAAAACCCTTCACCAAATTGTGCATTCATAACAAGTAGCTCGCCACTTTTACCATGGGCGTTACCTGCTAAGTAAGTCACTATTAATGCAATAACAAATACATCAACCATGCTCCACTTACTTAATGCACAAATAACCAGACCGAGCTTTTGCTTAAACCCATTCAAAGGTAGGCAACAATAAAGCAATTGTAATAATAGCTTTAAGCTTGGAATAACAATAGAAAACAACCCCACTAAAGCGGCTACAAATAAATTATTATTGCTAGCAAGCTCTTTAACTGTGCCTAAAATACTTTGTGTTTTGTTATAGGCGCTAATCTCACCTTCTAACTTATCAAGCCCTAGCATGTTCGAGAACATCATTAGCATACTGCGAGTTCGACCATCGCCCTCTTCAGCAAGCATTTCAATGCCCGCTTGCGCTAGTTTTGATTTATCTATGTTGCCCTCTATTGTTAATACTGGTTTTGTAATACCAGGAAACAATAAACAAAGAGCAACCACTACACTTATAACCGACAACCAATTACGCATATTTATTCTGCTATTGCCTCAATAATGTCGTCACTGTATAAAACAGCATCCAGTAAAAAATTAAATATATGCCCAACATGTTGTTCGGGATTTATTTTAGCTAGTTGAACCATCGCCTTATCAATATTATCTACTTCAAACTCTTTTATTAGCGATAAACACTCACCTAAAGTGCCTTTTTCAAGTAGTAACGCATCAGATATTGCAGCATCTAAAGTAAACTCTTTAACTATGTCTTTTAAATCGCCATCTAAAATGGCATCAAGCACAGAAAACAAACCCACTAGATAGCCTTGCTCAGTCAGTTCTTTATTATTTTGCTCTAAAATAAGCGACATAAATTGTGCCCGAGTTAAAGCAAGCTTAGTTAATTCGGTTGGTTTTTCGACCCCCAACTCACTAATTGCTAATACACGAACAAATTGTCTTATTGTGTCCTCGCCTAAATAAATAACCGCTTGTGAAATAGACGTAATGACTAAATTTGCTTTGCCTGAACGCGCGTTAGCCAGCTTTAAAACCCTCGCTGTTATGGCGACATCTCTGGCTACACGTTGGTGAACTTCTTTAAAGCAAAGTGTTTCTTTTGCTGTAAAACGCAATAGATCAAAAACGGTTAGCTTTGAAGGCTCTACACCTTTATACGTAATCATTTCTGGGCGAGAAAAAAAGAACCCCTGAAATAAATCACAGCCTGCCAATTTTAATATATTAAATTGTTCATGCGTCTCTATTCGTTCAACAATTATTTTTGCATGTGGATTTGCGCGTTTTATTTTTTTAATGCGCATATTGGTTTTAATAACCGGATCATCTATCTCAATTTTTATGTAATCAACATGTGCTAATAGTGGCTCCCATTTTGGATCGCCATCGTAATCATCAAGTGCAAAAACATACCCTTCTTTTTTAAGTTCTTGCACACGCTCAGCAACCGCAGGAATATTACCCGTGCGCTCTACTATTTCAATAACACTATTTTCTGGCAATAAAAGTTTGGGAAAGTTATCGAGAATAGTTTCTGATGACAAGTTTATAAAAGCTAAATGATGCGCGGTAAGTCTATCTAAACCTACCAACATTAATGCATTAAAAAACAGGCGGCTTGTCGCATGTACATCAGAAGTGCCCACAGGAAACGCATTATTGGCTGAGTCTCGATAGAGCAGTTCGTACGAGAAAACATTCTGGTCTATATCAAAAATAGGTTGCCGCGCGACAAACTGAGTTATTTTTTGTACCTCATCAGGTATGTTATTTAATTTCACTTGGCTCTAAACCTATAAATAAGAGATGGCAAAACAGCCAATAATATGTGTACTTTAATGCAACTCGCATAAGATAAACATAGTCGTCATTGCAAAAATGTTAAAATTACACAACACTAATATAAAAATATTAATATAAAAGGTGGAGATTTGGCTAACTTTATTCGGTTATTAGTACTGAGCCCTCTGCTATTTGTATTTTTTAGCTATGCCAGCATTAACCCTACTCCCCTCAAATACAATGTTAGCGCGTCAGGTAGTCATTATCCATATTATACAAATGATCCAGAAAAGCCTGGTGTATTACCCGAAATTATTGAAAAAGCACTCGATGATGCAAATATTGCAGCTTCTCATATCGACCTACCCACAAAGCGTATTACCAAATATTTACAAGATGAAATAATCGATTTTGATGTTATTTCATTAGAATGGCTCCCAAAGGATGAGAGAAATGACTCTCGTTATGTTTTTTCAGAGCCCCTTATTTATGCCACAGAAATGATTGTTACCTTGCCTCAAAATGCCCAGAACTGGCAAAACGCTGATAGCTTAAAGGGCAAAAATATAGGAACGGTACTAGGTTACTATTACTTTAATGACAACACCTTTGAGCGTGTTGACTTTCCATCCGAGAAAGAACTTATGATCGCTCTATCAAGAAACCGTGTAGAAGCAGCGCTAATAGGTAAGTTAACTGCGCTCTATTGGGCAAAGCAGTTAGGGATAAACATTGCCTTTGGCGCACAGCATTCCCATGGTGGTTTTTAAGAATTCGTTTATTGAGCAAACATAAAGGGTTATTGCCCCAAATAAACCTAACAATTAAAAACCTTCACGCTCAAGGATATATAAAAAAGTATTGAAGATAAGTATATGAGTAATATACCCACACAAAATTAAGGGACTAATGGCGCAGAGCTCATGTTTTGGAGTATAATAGCAGCAAATGTTAACTCGACCAGAATCAGAAAGAGCCCCATGAGTATTGAAAAAGCCTTAATCGAACGTAGTAATAATCAATGTGAATTGTGTGCAGCCACCGAGAACTTATCTGTTTATGAAGTACCACCGGTAACTGAAACCCACTCAGATAAATGTATTTACACGTGTCAAACATGTAAAGATCAAATCGAGAATAACAGCGAAATAATGCCTACACATTGGCACTGTTTAAACGATAGCATGTGGAGCCAAACTCCTGCAGTACAAGTTGTAGCTTACAGAATGCTTTCGCGTTTAGCGCCTGATAATGGCTGGGCACAAGATGCGCTAGACATGATTTACCTTGAAGAAGACACGCTAACCTGGGCTAAAAAAGCACTTGCCGAAGATGACGATTTAAAGCATGTAGATAGTAACGGTGTAGTACTTCAAGCAGGCGATACTGTTACCCTAATTAAAGACTTAGACGTTAAAGGCAGTAGCCTTACCGCTAAACGTGGAACAGCTGTTCGTAATATTGGCCTAACCAGCAACCCTGAACATATTGAAGGGCGAGTTGACGGCCAGCGCATTGTTATTTTAACTAAGTTTGTTAAAAAATAATCGTTTGTTTTTAATTATTAAAGGCGCTAATGCGCCTTTTTTTATGTTTAAAATAAGTTAAGGAATGATTAAGTAACTAGGTAATACACTAAGGACATAATATTGAGTAAGGATAACCAACATGGAAAAGCATCAAGCAGTATCTTCGCGTAAAAAGGCAGTTGCAGGGATTGGCTTATTGGCGCTTAGCGCTTTTGCAGTAACTGGCTGCGGTGAGCAAACTAAATCGACTGAAAACACAGAAATTGCAGAAGCAATAACCAGCCTAACTATCCAAGCTAGCTACAAAGATCGCAGTATGCTTCGCCCTGGCTCGCAATTAATAGTTACGCTTTCCAATGTATCTAAAATGGATGTAAAAGCCGATATAATCACACAAGAAGTGATTGATGTAACCCAAGCCCCGCCATTTACCGTTGAGCTAATTTATGATGCCAGCAAAATTAGCGATAAACATCGCTATAGCCTAAGCGCCAGAATTATAAATAAAGACAAAGTGCTTTACACAAGTACAACTAATCATGATCCGTTTGCAGAATCACAGTTAACTACCCCCTATAAAATTGAGCTTTCAAAAGTGTCGACTCAAAAACCCGATGTAACACTCACAAATACTTACTGGAAAGCAATAACAATAAATGCTCAAACTGTGAATGTTACAACTAAAGAACCATTCATTCAGTTCAATAAAAACCACCGCGTTAATGGCTTTTTAGGCTGTAATAATTTTAGCGGAAGCTATAGTACCGAGCAGCAAACAATTACACTTAATCAGCTAGCAAGTACAAAAAAGATGTGCTCGGATAATATGAGCCAAGAAGCGGCTATGTCTGACGTACTTAGCAAAACTTCAAAGTGGGAAATAACAGGTGAATCACTAAAACTTAAAAATAGTCGCGGTAATACGCTTGCTACTTTTAGTGCGGTTTATTTTAATTAATATTTAGCTCCCTTATATATATTACCTAACACATTCGTATTGATTTTAAATAAAATGCCCAGCAAAGCTGGGCATTTTATTATTCGTTATAAGCGCTATTTAAAGTTACTCATCAACGAGTTGTTCACTTCTGTAAAAACCACTTGGCTCACTTAACAAACTAACAAGTTCAGGCATTATTGCATCCATTGTTTGCTTTAGCTTCCATGGAGGATTAATTACAATCATGCCCGATGCTGTCATACCGTGTACGTCAGTATCGGCTTCAGTGCCTAATTCAAATAACTGAATGTTGCGCATTCCTGAATCAATTAAGCCCTGCTCCATATTATCAATGCGTTCTCTATCTACAACCGGATACCAAATCATGTAAGTACCTGTAGCAAAACGCTGATGAGCTTTAACTAAGGTTTTTACAACCGTTTCGTAGTCATCTTTAATTTCGTATGGAGGATCAATTAATACACACGCTCTGCGAGATGCTGGTGGTAATAAACCAACTAAACCTGCAAAACCATCCTCTCCACGTACACGAATAGATCGCTTACCTTGCATGTTTTCTTCAAGTAATAATAAATCGCGCGGGTGCAGTTCAAAAAACCAACCCTTATCTTGGCGGCGTAAGTAGTGCTCTGCAATTTTTGGTGAACCTGGATAAAACGCAAGTTCGTCAGTGTCGTTAAATGACTTAATTAATTCAATGTATTCATTAAGCTCAGCATGCTCACTTTTATGATGCCAAAGTTTTTCAATACCATCTTGATACTCTTGCGTTTTTTGCGCATCGGCAGCTGCAAGTTCAAAAAAGCCAGCACCTGAATGTGTGTCTATATAATCAAGCGGTTTATCTTTAATTGTTTGATAATTTAGCACTTGTGCCAGTACTAAGTGTTTAAGTACATCGGCAGGATTACCCGCATGAAATGAGTGTCTGTAACTAAGCATTATTTATTTTCGCCATACGCAATTTAATATCGTAAGTGAACCATAAGCACTAGGCTTTGGCAACTTACACCAAGATAAGAGGGTGTTTAAGTGAACCATTTCTGAATGAAAAAGCCCATATGCTGAATTATCCCTTAACGCAAAAGAAAAACCAGCTAAAACCACCGTAAATGCTGGCAAATCAACACACTTTGCTTTACATTTGCATGACATTAATTACAGTTATATGAGCGCCTTTATGAATAACACTACTCTTCAACAACTCGAACAACTGATCGATTCTTTAATCGAACGTAATAACCAATTACAAACAGATGTTGTTACTTTAAAAGAACAGAACACTAAACTAAGCGATGACAACGAATTGCTACAACTTGAAGCTTTAGAAAATGAAGAAAAGCAAAAAGATGCCAGCACTACTTTATCTGGTCTTCTTGATAAGTTACAAAGCGCACAACAGGCTAGCTAATGTCTGAGCTGCAAAACCAGCGGGTCACTGTTGAGTTGCTAGGTAAAGAGCAGCAATTTGCTTGCCCTGAAGGGCAGGAAGATGCATTAATAGCAGCAGCTAAAAATCTAAATGACTTAGTTGAGCAAATGAAGCAACGCTCAACCGTTAGAAACGATCAAAAAGCCCTACTAATGGCAGCATTAAACTTAAGCCACGAATTGCTAGAAGCAAAAACACAGGCTACAGTTGAGCAACAGCATCAAGACCAAATGATTGATAAACTCAGTCAGCATTTGGCAAATGACCCCAAACACCAAAAATAAAAAGCGCATACTGCGCTTTTTGTTTATTATTAAAGTAATTAAACATCAGCGTAGAGATAATAAATGAAATTAAAACTTTCAAACATAGCCTCTTCATGTAAGCACTTACTATTAGCATGCACTTTATTATCAATAGTACCTAGCACCTATGCTGCCGTCACTTGGAATACAATAAACCCTCATATTCAGTTTTTAAAGCAACAAGACAAGCTTCGCTTTTACGACTCTAACCAAGTATTAATTGAAGGCGAAAAATGTGCCCTACTTGTTGATACGAGCGCCAATTTTGCCGCAGTTGAACAACTTGCTGAAGATTTAAAGAAACGCCTTAAAACACCTTTATGCTATTTAGTGGCTACCCACTACCATGACGATCACTTGCTAGGTATGGCGGTTATGCAAAATTTTTACCCTGATGCTAAGCTCATTGTTCATCAGCAGGTAAATAAAAATTTTAACCTTTATCAAACAGCATATACCGACAAACTAGACACGTATGAAAAGAGCATTGAGCTGAGCTACCAACGATTAGCGAATGTGCCCAAAGAAGAGCAAGCTAAATGGCGAAATAAGTTAGAGCTTGCAAAAAAACGACTTTTTCGCTGGCAGGAGTATCAGCTTAGCAAACCCGAAATAGTAATTGATAGTCGTAAAGTTATCGACCTTGGTGATTTTGAGGTAACGCTTGAGCCGCAACAAGCCCATACTAACGGCGATTTAACTATTACTACTAATAATGGCAGTGTGCTGATTGGTGGCGATATCGTTGACTGGCTTCCTTACCCTGGACACGGTGAACTTAAAAGTTGGCAAACGTTGCTTAAGCAGTATATTAACGACGAAAAGCTCACTATTATTTTACCTGGGCACGGCGGCACATTAACAAAAGAGCAGCTGAAACAGCCTCTATCATTTTTAACAGCCATAATAGAGCACGTTAAAAACAATAAAGATCAAAGTATTGAGCAGTTAATGCTATCGTTTCCTGAATCAGTTATTGAGCCTTATAAACAAGAAGCGCTTAATATAAAATCGAGTAACTTCTTTTTACAAGCTGGCCTAAATCGCGCAAAAAGCGCAGAATAACTCAACACAACGGATTGTGTTAAAATAATAAAAGGAATTTACAAAAGTGATCACTATGCGCAGTTTGGTTTTATGTTGTTTGGGTATTTTGTTATTTGGTTGTCAATCAACGGAGCAAGAACCACAAGAAGCTCCACAAATATTTACTCATTTTGAGCCTGACTATACTTATGATATTGAAGAAGAAGTAGCTCAATCGCCCCAAGTTAGTGAGCACGTTACGTCACTTCAATTCAAAAAAACAATCGTAAAAAAGCGCCCACCAAGAACCACCGATCTGTGGGTGCATATAGCCAACAATCTACACTTTACGGTTTATCAAAATCGCGCGTTAAAAAAGCGTATCAGCTGGTACGCAAAGCAACCTAACTACTTACAAACTGTGAGTAAACGCGCAGCGCCTTACCTGTATCATATCGTAAAAAAAATTGAGCAAAAGCAACTACCTATGGAGCTCGCTTTACTACCATTTGTAGAAAGCGATTTTAGACCAACGATAGCCTCATCACAGCAAGCTGTTGGTGTTTGGCAGTTAGTTGGCGCAACAGCGCATCACTTTGGAGTTAAGTCAGACCAATGGTATGACGGTCGCCAAGACGTACTTGCTTCAACCGATGCTGCACTTGATTACTTAAGCTACTTACATAAACGCTTTGATGGTAATTGGCTACATGCTTTGGCTGCTTATAACAGTGGTGAGGGCCGCGTTAAACGCGCAATCGAAAAAAACAAAAAACGCGGTAAAAGCACGGATTACTGGTCACTCAGTCTGCCAAAAGAAACCGCCGACTACGTACCCAAGTTACTCGCTTTAAGCTATTTAGTTAAGCACCCACAAAAGGGCATAAAACGCCCAAAGCTTGCATATAAGCCATTTACAACACAGATGAATATAGGCCAGCAGTTCGATTTTTCGGTTATAGCTAAGCTCTCTGGTATAGGCTCAAAGCAGTTACACGCGATTAATCAGGGATATTTAAAAAATCAAAGCTCACCTAACGGGCCGCATACTTTACTGCTTCCTATAGGACAAGAGGCTTTATTAAAAAGTCAGTTTTTTAAATCAAACTTTGCTGGAGAGTACATCGTTAAACAAAACGACACGCTTTACGGTATTGCTAGACGTTTTAGTATGTCGGTAAAAGCTTTAAAACAACTTAATAACAAAAATAATAATTTAATAGGCGTTGGAGAAAAGTTATTAGTTGGACAACCTAAAACCCTGCCAAGCACATTAACAGTTGATTACAAAATTAGCCCTTATTTAGAACACCAAGAGATTGCGATTCCCACCATTGAAATAGATTACGAAGTTAAGTCGGGCGATAGCCTTTGGAGTATAAGTCAGCTTTACGATGTACCTCATAGCGACTTGGCAAAATGGAACAAACTCTCTGCATCTAGCATTTTAAAGCCTGGTACTCAATTAGTGCTGTTTATACCACAGGCTGAAAAGCAAAAAGCAGCCCCAACAAAAAAAGATTTTCTGCTAAATTTACAAAAAACACTAAATCAGCCACGTTAAGTTTATAAACAAGTATATTTCGCGTAAAATTGCGCCCTAACATAGTTATTATTTGAAGAGACAAGCATGCAAATTAGCAAAAATTCAGCAGTTGAATTTCATTACACCCTTAGCGAAGCGGGCGAGCAAATTGAAAGTAGCACAAACGAAGCGCCACTTACTTACATTCATGGCAGCGAAGGCATGCTTCCTGGTTTAGAAAAAGCACTTGAAGGCAAAGAAGCTGGCGAAAAATTTAGTGTAACTCTAGAGCCAAGTGAATCATACGGCGAGCGTGTTGATGACTTAATTCAGCGTATTCCGCTTAAGCACCTACAAGGCGAAGTTAAAGTATGGAAACCAGGTATGACAGCAATGGTTAGCTCTAACCAAGGTCGTCATCAGGTTACTATTGTTAAGGTTGGTCGTTTTAACGCAGATTGTGATTTAAACCACCCATTTGCGGGCAAAACACTAACGTTTGACGTTGAAGTTATATCAGTACGTGAAGCAACAAGTGAAGAAGTTTCTCACGGACACGTGCACGCTGAAGGCGGCTGTGGTCACTCTCACTAGTTAGCAATAAAGGAAGTAAGTATGTCTAAAGTTGCAGTTGTTACAGGTGGTACAAAAGGTATTGGCTTAGCCGTAGTTAAGCGTTTGCTAAACAACGGCTATGAAGTACATAACCTTGATATAGAGCTAAGCGAAATCGGTATATTTCATCAGTGTGATGTAAGTGATGTATCGGCGGTACAAAGCTGTATCAACGCTATCTGTAAACAAAGCAAATGTATTGATGTACTTGTTTCTAATGCTGGAAAACACTTAAGCGCAAATATAGAAAGCACCGACGAGCAAACTCTCGATGCACTTTTTGCGCTTAATGTTAAAGGCGCTTATGCCGCAATACAAAGCGTATTGCCAAGCATGAAAGCGCAAAATGGCGGCGCTATTATATTAGTCGCTTCCGATCAGGCAATTATAGGTAAGCAAAACTCTTTTGCGTATAACCTAACAAAACATGCCCTTGCCTCAATGGCTAAAACAACAGCGCTTGATTACGCGGGTTTTAATATTAGAGCAAATGCAGTATGCCCTGGCACAATAGAAACCCCGCTATTTCATAACGCGATAGATGCGTACTGCGCAAAAAGTGGCGCCAACAAAGCTGAAATAGTTGCCGAGGAAGCAAGTCTGCAACCGCTTAACCGATTAGGTCAAGCCGACGAGGTTGCCGCCCTTGTGAGCTTTTTAGCAAGCGACGATGCCAGCTTTATTACTGGCAGCCTACAAAGTATTGATGGTGGTTACACTGCTCAATGAGTAATGTGCAATGAGCCTAAAAATTATTGACCCACACGTACACTTTTTTAATTTAGTAGAAGGTCAATACTCATGGCTACAAGGCGCTAACCCACCAGCGTGGCCTAACCTAGAAAAAATTAAACAACCAGTAAGTGCACAGCAACTTGTTAAAAGTACTGACTTTGAACTCGTAGGGCTTGTTCATATAGAAGCCGGGTTTGATAACATCTCCCCTATTAACGAGTTAAATTGGCTAAGCTCGCATTTAAAAAGCCTTTCATTTAAGGCTATTAGTTACACCCAAATTGACTCATCGGCTGATCAGTTTATAAACTCGTTAGAAGCTTTAACTCATCTGAGTTTGTGTGGCATTAGAGATATAACCGAAGGTACTGACGCAAAGCGTTTATTAGATGCTAATAGTTTTAAAAACCTAACAATATTATCAGATACCCAACTGCATTTTGAAGCTCAATTTGATATTGAAAATAGCGAAATAACCAAACAAATAGCTTACTACGCTAAGCAGCTACCGCAGCTTCAAATTATAATTAATCATGCAGGACTGCCAAGTAATTTAAATGATTGGCGACAAGGTGTTGAGTTACTTGCTCAGCATGACAACATAGCAATTAAATTCTCTGGTTTTGAATTACTACAACTCACCAGCGAACAACAAGCAGCGTGTTTTAGTTTTCTTTTTAATCACTTTGGCCAGCAGCGTATTATGTTTGCTAGCAACTTCCCTGTGTGCCAAATAAATACAAGCTACAACAATCTATGGCACTGCCATAAGGCGTTATGCTCAAACGATAAGACATGGCATGACCTTAGCTATACAAACGCTAAGCACTACTACCAAGTGTAAGTAAAACTAGTTATATTAAACTCTCTTTTTATGATAATACGGCCAATTTATGAAAATGTACTTTTTACTAATCGTTGTATTTTCAGCGCTTCTTCTCAATGGCTGCATATCTCAAAATCCAGACCCGACACCTAAGCTGCAACATGCTCTACTGGCAAAGCCAAATAAAACAGCGGTTAGCAAAGCAATTAAAACACTTGTACATATGCAAGAGACTCAATTAGCTGATGATGTATTTACTACCAGCAGCACAGTAACCCTTAGCAATGTAGATGGTAATAATATTATCGACACGCAAAGTCGCAATACACCCGATCAGTTTGAATTGATGATTAAAGGCAAGCAATGCTATATACGCCACCTTGATAGTAAAGCAACTATTGAACTTAGAGACGTGGAATGTAAAATCAACGAGTTATAACAAGCTTTACCTCCCCCCAAACGAGTAAAAGCCGGTAAGTGACTAATCACTTACCGGCTTTTTAATGTATGACCTAAAGTTAGGTTAAAAGGCTATTATTTTATTTCTACGCGTTGAGAACGCATAACAATCTCATCGTTTAATTCAATACCCAATCCAGGCTCTTCTGATACTTCAAAGAAACCATTTTTAGGTTGTGGGTCTTGTAAACATAACTCGCGGTTCCACTTTTTAATCGCATAAGTATGGTGCTCATGAATCAAAAAGTTAGGGATAGCCGTTTCTAAGTGCAGTGATGCTGCCGTTGCAACAGGCCCGCCACATACGTGAGCTTGAATACGCACATCAAAAATATCAGCGTAATCACACACTTTTTTGGTTTCGGTAAAACCACCACATAAACCAATATCAGGTTGTAGAACATCAATACTTTGATCTTCTAAGTACGGGCGCACACCCCAGCGATTATACAAACGTTCACCACCAGCAATTGGCACATTAACTTTATCTGCTACTTTTGCATGTAATGAGTGGTTTAGGTAGTTAACTGGCTCTTCAAAGTACATACAGTCAAATTCTTCTGCAATTTCACCCAACTGAATGGCTGTTGTCACGCCCGGTAAACTGTGGCATTCAAAAATAATATCCACTTCGTCGCCTACTGCTTCGCGAATAGCTTGCATACGTGCACGGTATAGCTTCATTTCAGTGCGTGAGATTATTTTTGTACGGTCGTAATAAGTATTGCCGTCTTTATCGTACTGAATTGGGTCTACTTTTACTGCATCGTAACCTTCGGCCATCGCCTTTAAAGCCGCTTCTGCATATTCTTGCGGTTGTACTAGCGCTTTAAATTCGCTATCCCAGTCAAACTGTAATTGCGATGCGTACGTACGTAGTTTGTCGTTAACTTTACCGCCTAATAATTGATATACAGGTAAACCAAGCGCTTTACCTTTTATATCCCAAAGTGCGGTATCAATTGCGCTCATTGCAGCATATACAACTGGTCCGCCGCCTAAACCCCAAAAGCTCTCACGTAACATACGTGACCATAGTTTTTCTGTTTGAAAAGGGTCGTGGCCGATTAAAAAGGCGTCGGCCATTTCTTTAATCATAGCCGCTGCAGCACTGTGACCTAAATCGTATGCAAGGCCCGCTTCGCCAACACCACTAATACCTTCGTCAGTATGAATACGTACAAACACAGGTGTCCAAGAAGGTCTATCAGGACAGTGAATATCAAATACTTCAACGCGATTTACTTTCATTAAAATTCCTTATTAACCGCTATGGGTTATTTTGCAAAACTAGGGTAAAGTCGATACGCTTTACGTAACATCGCAGGCCACGCAAGTTGCCCGCCAGTGCTGCCACTGTGTACTACGTTTGCTTGATTATAAATATTGTCGATTATAGGTTGCGGTACTTCAATCACCTCTTGCGAGCTTGATTGTAGCGCTAATTGAATTTCACACGCTCGCTGTAAATCATAAAAGCGCATAAACGCATCGCCTACCGTTGGCCCTACTGTTAAGCCACCATGATTTACCAATAACATATGGTTAGTACTGCCCAAATCATCTTGCAGCACTTTTCGCTCGTCGTCGTTTACTGCAAGCCCTTCGTAACCATGATAAGAAAGCGATGGCAGTGAAAACATTGAATATTGGCTAAGCGGTAATAAACCATTTTTTTGTGTAGCGACTGCGATTGTTTCTTTAGTATGAAGGTGAATAACACAATGAGCGTCTTCGCGTACCTCATGAATCGCACTGTGAATAGTAAAACCAGCTGGATTAATACTAAATGGCGTATCGTCAATAATGTTACCGTCTAAGTCGACCTTCACTAAATTAGAGGCAGTTACTTCATCAAAGGTTAAACCAAAGGCATTCACTAAGTAATGATCGGTGCCAGGCAAACGTGCTGATAAATGCGTATAGATTAAATCCCCCCAACGAAAGTGCTCTACCAGTCTATAACACGCGGCTAAATCAATACGCAGTTGCCACTCTTGTGCCGATACTTTATTTTTTAAATCGAGTTGGGGTAAATCAAACATAATAAGCCTTTTAAAAACGTACATTATTAACCTGTACGAACAGATGTTTAGAAGTCTAAAGCAGTCTCTATTTTATAGCAAACACCAAACAAAACAGCCACACTATTGTGTGGCTGTTTATAAAACTAAAATACCAATTGCATTAAAATGGTATAGCTGCGTAAATTATTTTACGTTAGCTAGGTAATCTGCAATTGCTTCAAACTCTTCATCAGTTACCGTTGCAACCATTGCTTTCATAGCCATGGTCATACCGTTATTACGTGCACCTGATTTGATGTCTTTCATTTGCGCTACTAAGTAGTCTTTGTTTTGACCATTTAGTTTAGGGTACATACCCATAATTGGTGCTTTACCTTCAGCGCCATGACAAGTTTGACAATTCTTAGCGGTATAAAGTGCAGCGCCATCGGCAGCAGCTGCATTAAACGAGAAGCTTGCGGCTAAAGTAATACCCGCGCCTAATAGTAGTGTTTTCATCTTGCTCATTGTATTTACTCTTCTTTTTTGACGGTTAGAAAAACTGTTCTATTGATTGTAGTAAACAATCAAATAAAAAGCATACGTACGAAACGACGCTAGACGATCAACTTAACCAAAAACCGCTAACTCGTTTCTGTCTCACTTTTATATACTTTAGCAAATAAAAATGAGCTTACCCTTAATAGACTATTACCACACTATATCATCTGGTACTTCAAAGTCTGCGTACGGGTCATCTTCATCTTTTGGTTTGTTTTCTGGCTCTACATGAAAAACAATATACTTTTCGTCAACTTCGGCCACTTTGCGTGCTGGTTCGTCGTCTAATACGTAAAATTGCCCTTCTAGTACACAAATAGCTAAACGACCGCCCGATAACGCTTTTTGCGTTTTCTCGTTCACATCGATATTTTTTACTTTGTTTTGATAAGTAAAATTAAATGTGCGCTCACCACGAATAGCGTCTTGGTTGTGGTGCTCTAAAATTTGTTTAACACGCGCTTCTTGCTCGCGCTGCTTTAAGCTCACTTGGCGTGTTTGGTTAAGCTCTTCAGCTTTTTTTTGCTGTTCTAGCTTGGTTTGTTGAATATGCTTTTGCAGATCACTTGGGTTGCTAGTAGCCCCTTTCTTTTGCTTTTTTTGTTGCTTACGCTTTTCTGATTTAGCAACTTTAGCATTATGCGATGTTGTTAATCCTGCTTGAAGCAATTGGTCTTGTAATGAACCCATGGCTTTGTTCCACTAAAAACTAATATTATCGCTATTTTAATCACCAACGAGTTCAAATAACAGCGCTATCGACATTAATCTAGCAAACTAGTTAAAACAAACCATGATATAGCGCAATGACTATGGTTTTAATTATGAATTAAAAGCAATTTTTAATACAATACCACGCAACCAATCAGCAAATGCACGAGCCATATAATGCGTTTACCTCATCTACTCGTTTGCTCGGTATTTATATTTTTTGTGCTTTATGCACCCCAACCCCTACTTAGCCTTTTTGCGAGCGAATTTAATGTAGCACCTGCGGTAGCTGGCAGCTTAATGACTGCAACTATGCTGCCCTTAGCCATTGCCCCGCTCGTTTATGGTTTATTTTTAGCAAAAATAAATCCACTACTTATATTACGTATTGCAATGGTGCTTTTAGGCCTTAGCTGCTTACTTTTTATTTATGTACCTAGCTTTGAGCTTTTATTATTAGTCAGATTTTTACAAGGTTTAACACTCCCTGCAGCTTTAACAGCAATGACTAGCTATATAGGTATGAGCTATAGCGCTGATACACTTCAAAAAAATATGACCCTATATATTGGTAGCAGTATAGTTGGTGGTTACTTTGGTCGTGTGCTCGCAGCTTTGTTTAGCGACTTATGGAATTGGCAGAGCTTTTATTACGTAATTGCTTTTATGCTTATTTGCTTAGCTTTGACAATTAAGCATTCTCGCTTTACAAACCCAGCTACACCGTCGCAGCTCTCCCCTCTGGATTACATTAAACAACTTAAAGAAGGCGCTATCCTTAAAGTGTACGGTGCCGTCTTTTGTATGTTTTTTTGTTTTGCTGCATTACTTAATTACTTACCGTTTATATTACAAAACACGTTTTTAATTACCAATACTCGTGACATAGGTTTAGTTTACAGTGGTTATTTAGTTGGTGCCCTCGCCTCTATTGCTGCACCTTGGTTACTTAAAAAAGTCCCTTCGCCTTGGCATTTATTAACTGCGGTATTTAGTTTTTATAGTGTGAGTATTATTTTATTAATGAGCCACCAGCTTAGCTTATTTTTAATCGCATTTACTTTGTTTTGTGGTGCTATGTTTGTGATTCATTCAACTGCCGCACCGCTCGTTAATAAAATAAGTAAAGCCCCGCCAAGCGTAACCAATGGCGGATATGTATCGTTTTATTACAGTGGTGGGGCATTGGGGTCGTTATTACCCGGTGTGGTATACCAACATCATGGGCAAACAGCGTTTATGTTTACGCTGCTCGCGGTTTGCTTATGCGGTTTATCGTTAATTATGTGGGCTTATTTTGAGGGTAAAAATACAACGCGCGGTTGATGCTTTGTGTGATTAAAAAATGTTTCTAAATCAGCTTTACTAAGCAACCATGTTTGGGTGTTTTCAAACGGATGACAATGAAACAAATCACCACCCCAAATATCTTGATCGACCCATAAGCTCACTTCGTTTTGCTTATCATTTAAAAGAGCCAACATAGATACACACCCAGGAGCCACTTTTAAATACGTTGCTAAGCGTTCACTCGATGCAAACCCTAAACGCGAAAGCCCTTGTTGCTTTGATAGTGCCTTTAAATCGAGTTGCTTATTGTGCGCTGTAATAACTAAAAAGTGTCGCTTGCCTTCGTTATCGCGTAAAAATAGGTTTTTAAGACGAGTACCTGGGCGCTCAATCATAAACTCATCAGCCGCTAAGCTAGTATGTAGCGGCGGATGTTCTATTGCATCGTAAGTAATATCTAGGCGCACTAAAAGCTCTGCTAACTTAGTTTTATCAGCCAACATATTACAAGCAACGCCCTCTTAGTTGTACGCTCAAATCTCGCCATAAAACATCATTAACTTCATGTTTGTTATCGCAATACTCACGCTCTTTTAGCTCTTGATTTAATAATTCAACTGCTTGGTCTTCTAGCTGTAACTTTAGAATGCTCGACTCTTCAAAATGCTCTTTCTCTATATACTGCTTAACCTCACCACGGCTTGGTCTATTGTTAGGACCACGGTCTAGGTTAAAGTTTTCACGATGCTTAGCTTTTACCGAAACAACATAAGCAAAAAGCTTATTGCCTTGCTCATCTTGCTTTTCGTGAAACTGTTTATTATTTATTTCAAAAGGCGGCTCATCATTTGAGGCACAGCCAGCGAGTAAAACCATAAGCGCTAGAACACATTTTTTCATTGTTTTTTTATCGTTTTAGTTTTGAATTAAGCCGAGTCTAACAAAAATTGACGTAAACAGTGAAAATTTACGAAAAAATACTTGACCAAATTTATAAAAAAACTTAAAGTTCGTCCCGCTTGGAACTCAGCAGTCAAGCAGTTACATTATATGTAATTTAGGAATGTGGGGCTATAGCTCAGCTGGGAGAGCGCCTGCCTTGCACGCAGGAGGTCAGCAGTTCGATCCTGCTTAGCTCCACCACTTTCCTACTCCTTTTCAAATTCGCTCTACTCTTCTATTTTTTCCATTGTTTTTATTATTTTTTGACACCCTACTATTCTAATTTTTCATTCTATATAATTTTAAATTTATCCATTCAACTTGTGTCTTTACAAGTTCTTAGCTATACATAATGTCACACATTAATACTTTAGGCTTAACATGGACATACCCAAGCGTTCAACGCTAAAAAAGCTAGCTGCAATAGGTTTAACAGCTGGTGCAATAACACATGCGCCTTATGTTTTTGCCCGAAAAAAAGTCACATTAAGAGTACTTGGTACGCATGTAACACTCCAAGAGGCTATTCGCAAGCAAGCGATGAGTGACTTAGGTATTAATATAGAATTTACTCCCGCAGGCAGTGCTGCTGTTTTGCAAAAGGCATCAATGGACCCAAGCTCCTTTGATTTATACGAACAATGGTCAAACAGCATTAATGTGCTTTGGGATGCAGGTTCTATACAGCCAATAGAAAAAAAACGACTCACCTACTTTAACGAGATAAATCCACTTACTAAAACGGGAAAATTAACCGAAACTGCAAGTATTGGTGCAGGTGATGCTCCCTATAAATTATTAAATGTTCAACCCGATGGCACATTAAGCGCACAAGAAAGCGATCATATTAGCTTTTTACCTTATGTGCATAATGTTGACTCTTTTGGTTACAACACCGATTTTATTAAGCCCGGTATAGCATACGAAACCGAAAGCTGGAGTTGGCTGCTTGATGACGAGAACAGAGGTAAAGTAGCTATCGTAAATGCGCCTACCATTGGACTCTTTGACCTAGCCCTAGCAGCGCAAAGTAAAGGGCTTATAAAATTTAACAATATAGGTGCGATGACTCGCCCAGAACTTGATAGATTGTTTAGTATATTACTCGACTTTAAACGCCAAGGTCACTTTAGTGGCTATTGGAACTCGGTCCCTGAGTCGATTGAATTTATGAAAAGTAAGCGAGCCCATATAGAAAGTATGTTTTCGCCTGCCGTCTCTGCGTTAAACAGCCAAAATATTAATGTTCGTTTTGCCGCGCCAAAAGAAGGCTACCGAGGCTGGCATGGTGTTATGTGTTTATCGTCACAAACACAAAGTAGCGTAAAAGATGCAGCTTACGATTATATGAATTGGTGGCTTTCAGGCTGGCCTGGTGCATTTATTGCTCGCCAAGGTTATTACATTAGTAACCCACAACGCTCTAAACTACTCTTATCGCCGGCCGAATGGGATTACTGGTACGGTGGAAAAGCAACAAACATAGACTTATTAAATACAAATGGCGACGTAGCTATTAAAGCTGGTGCGCAACGTAATGGTGGTAGTTACTATAAACGCTTTAGCAATGTAGCAGTATGGAATACAGTTATGCCAACCTATGACTACAGTCTACAAAAATGGTATGAGTTGATTAGCCGATAATGATAATAAATTCAATTAAATCAAAAATAATATTAGCTTTGTGTTCGCTGATTGGATTACTTCTTTTACAAAGCTATTTGTTTAACTATTCGCAAACGTCCTTACTTAACTTGCAAAAGTCGCAGCATAACGCGCTTATTCAAAGTGAAGCTGTGAATCACTTAGAAAACGATATTATTTCCCTGCAAGGGCATGCAGTTTCATTTATTGACAATGCAAATGAAAATACAATTACCAAATTTAATTTTTATTTAAATAAGGCAAATCTAAATCTCGAGCAGCTAAAAACAAACACTCAAAACCAGACCCCTGAGTATCAAAACTCACTAATACGCCTTGGCGAGTATCTAAATAATTACCAAGATACATTTGGCCAAGTTGTCGTAAACAGACAAAAACGCGAACACCTTTACACTACTCAGTTCAAACAGCCTATTGATGACCTACAGGTAACAATTAGTGATTTAGAAGGGTCTTCAAACAATGATAATAAAGTTATTTTTAACGATGTTTTACTCACAATAAGTAATTTAAAACACGCAATTATAAGCTATCTCTATAAACCTAATTTTGATGAAGCACAAAATGTAAAACAAAACTTAAATCACTTACATAAAAAACTAACGAGCACCTCTGTAATAAATGAATCCCTCTCCAATAAAACAACAAGCTTAAAACAAGCTTATAACCAACTTGTATTACTCACCCGTAGCTACACTTTTTCTGTAAATGTAGTGCTTACAGGCATAGAAAACGAATTGCTGTATTTAACTAATGAAATTAAAAACATAGAAAAAAATAAACTAATCAAAACAGAAGAGCTACTAAGTAGTCACTTAACAAAAAATACAGAACAGGCAAATATATTTGCCGTTTTAATTATGTTAATCATTTTATTTTTAAGCTATTTTATTTTTAGATCGGTTATAAAACCAATTACTCAGCTCACTTTATTACTTAAAGATATGAATAGCGAAAAGCCAGTAACTATTTCAAATAACAGCCAAAATCAAACTGAAATAGCGTCGGTAATAAAAGCAGCTAATGCTTTATATTTAAAAAATAAGCAAACCAAAGAGCTACTCAACGAAACCCGCGTATTAAATTCCCAAATGGAAGCAATGAATGCCGACCTGACGAGTGCTATGGAGCAAACTGATAAAGCCAATAAAACAAAAATAGATTTTGTAGCCAATATGAGTCATGAACTTCGCACCCCAATGAATGGCATATTAGGTATGTTGCAACTCTTACAAAGCAGTGAGCTTCCCTCAAGGCAAAAACACTACGCAGATAAAGCTTTTTCAAGTGCTCAAAATTTATTGCAGATTTTAAATAATATTCTGGATTTTTCTAAACTAGAATCGGAAAAAGTTCAGTTAGAGCAAATCCCTTTTACCTTACATACTATAGTTTCTAACGTTCAAAATTTATTCTCAACAAATGCTAAGCAAAAAGGCTTGTTATTAAACTTTACTTTACACGTTGATGCAGGGCTTGAACTTATTGGCGACCCAATGCACTTAAGTCAAATAATAAATAACTGTGTAGGTAACGCAATTAAGTTTACTGAGCATGGTGAAATATCATTAATTATAGAAGCGACATCTCAACACGAAAAAACAATAAACCTTCGCTTTAGTATAAAAGACACGGGTATTGGGATGACTGAAGAGCAATCAAAAATTATATTCCAGTCTTTCTCGCAAGGTGATTCAAGCACAACAAGAAAGTATGGTGGGACTGGTTTAGGACTCACTATAAGCAAACAATTAACTAAATTGCTAGGCGGAGATATACAAGTAAGGAGCACGATTAATCAAGGTAGCGAGTTTTTCTTTACTCTACCCTTTACTTTATCTGAGCAACAAAAGCTTAAAAAACACGCCTTATTAATTAGCCCCGATAATGAGCAAATTAAAAAATTAATGGACTTACTAAGTGATATAAATATAACGACAGAAACAACACAAGAACCATTAAGGGCCATTGCAAAAATGTCTCAGCCTAGTAGCCCATTTAGTATTGTAATAATGTCGATAGAAAAAAAAGAGCTTAACGATAACTTTATTTTACAACAACTGTACGCTCAAAATAAAAACGTTAATGAAAAATTGACACTGATTTTATTAATTACCGATGAAGAGTCTCCTGAGCCAATTGCAAAAAATGAAAATATAGACATTATAATTATTGGTAATAAAAATAGTGAAGTTGAAATTTTAAGAAAGCTTTCACCAAATAATTTTAAAGAAAAGCAATTAAAGCCTCACCCTAAATTCTCGGGTTTTAATGCATTAGTTGTTGATGATAATAGAATTAACCAAGAAATAGCCTCCGCCCTTTTAGCAAAATTAGATATGACCGTGATCATTGCTGATAATGGACATGATGCATTAGATAAAGTAGAGATAAATGACATCGATATTATTTTTATGGATGTTCAAATGCCAGTTATGGATGGGCTTGAAGCAACAAGCATATTAAGAGAGCGAGGCTACAAAACTCCCATAATTGCCATTACGGCAGCCGCAGATCCTAATGATAAAAAAGCAGCGTTTAGAGCGGGTATGGATGACTTTTTAGTAAAACCGATTATTTTTGATGCGCTTTACGAAAGTATAGAAAAGCATCTGCAAAGTAGCGAATCTCTGAGCACTATAAACCTGCCTTTAGCAAAAGAAAACCTAGAAAACAATGACGAATTGTTAGCTAAATTATTTACTCAGTTTGTCAACGATTACAATGACTTTTCGATTAAAGCTGATATATTAATCAAAAATGGAGAGTTAGAAAGCTTAATTCGACTAGTACATACACTCAAAGGCTTGGCCGGCACATTAGGCTTTGAGCTACTGCAACAAAGTGCGCAAAGTGTTGAGAAAAGCTTAATAGATAAGAAAAGTATTAATTTATCTCATTTTAATGAGCAATTAATACTTACACTTTTTGCTGTAAAACAATTTTTGATAGCTGATAGCTTTAAAAAAGAACATATACAGCAACATGAACTAGAAAACGAAGACTCGGTTATTGATAATATATACTCATTAGCATTAACGGCTCGCCCCGTACCTAGCAGTTTGATTAGACAGCTAGAAATGAATCAATATGATAGAGGCCACTCTCTATTTAAGCTCAAAGAAGCAATTGATCATTTTAACTACGCGTTAGTAATTGAGCTTATTGATAAGTATAGAAACGATAATAAAAATTAGGCATAACCACTAACCTGAACTAGATTTAATATTGTAAAGAACGCAGAGAAGGACAGATAGTGCATTCAAATTACCTCGCAAACAGCAATGGATTAACCACAGAGAAAAAACATAAACCTTTAATTCTTATTGTTGATGACGAACCTAGTAATTTACACGTATTAGTAGAAGGACTTTTAACTGACTACGATGTACGTATTTCTACTAGTGGTGAGCAGGCTTTGATCTTTATTGAGTCAACTCGGCCTGACTTGATTTTATTAGACATAATGATGCCTGGCATGGACGGCTACGAAGTATGTAATATACTCAAAGCGAAACAAAATACCAAAGGTATCCCCGTCATATTTGTAACTGCGCTTACCGAAGAAGAGTCTGAAGAAAAAGGCTTTGCTATGGGCGCAATTGACTACATACACAAACCTTACAAGCTAGCGCTCGTTAGAGCACGCATTCGCACTCATATTACCGCTCAAGGCATGCTAGATAGGCTTATAGAAAAAAACTTTGACCTGCACGACAAACTACTTGAAATAGAATCACTAATACAAGAGCTAAGCCAGCGTGAAGAAGAATTAAAAGAGCTCTCATCAAAACAAAAGTTATTTTATCAAGCCCTAACGGGAACCGCTGATGGCGTTGTTATTACCGACAGTAACGGCAAAATTATTGCCGTAAACCCTTCATTTTGCAGGATTACAGGTTACTCTGAATCTGACTCCCTGCAAATGCAGTTGCACGATATTAAACAAAATAACCACCCTAGTATTAGCTTTGATCAAGTATGGCATCATGCAAACCAAGCAGGATATTGGAGTGGAGAGCTAGTAACCAGACGAAAAAATGGCGAGCTTTATCCTGAGTTATTAACTCTTAGTATGGTAAGAGGCGAGCAAGATACCAACGTGCACTATATTGGTGTATTTAGTGATATTTCTAGCGTTAAGATAACGCAAGAAAGAATTCACTATCTCACATGGCATGATGAACTTACAGGTTTGCCCAACCGAAATGGTTTTTTAAAGCAGTTGGAGCAGCAACTTCAGGTTTGTAGTACCGAAAATAGTTATGCCTATATTTATATTATTGACATAGACAGCTTCCACTCAATAAATGATGGATTAGGCCTACTCGCTGGCGATAACATTTTAAAAGAATTAACTAAACGAATTCATTCTAAGGTGAATAAAAAAGATGTTATTGCTCGCTTAGGCAGTGATGAATTTGCAGTACTGTGTACAGTTGAAAAAGGCGTTGGCAGGATCAGAGCCCAAGCTATGGCTGAAAATAAAGCCCAAGAACTGATCATAAGTGTAAACCACCCCTTTGTCGTTGATGAACAAGACGTTAGCTTAACAGTAAGTATTGGCACGTATATTTTTCCTCGAGAAGATCAGTGGGAAAGCGCTATTGAAACAATTCGTAACTGTGAGGCAGCTTGTTACAAAGCAAAAGAAAAAGGCGGCAATAGAGTTACCTTTTTTGATACTTCGTTTGGCGAGCAAGCAAAACGCCGTTTTGAAATAGAGCAAGATTTACGTAAAGCAATCTCAAATAATGAGTTATCCCTATATTTACAATCCCAATTTGACCGAAGCCAAACCCTTAAAGGGGCTGAGGTTTTATTAAGATGGGAGCATCCTCAAAAAGGCTTCATTAGCCCTGGTGAGTTTATATCTATAGCCGAAGAGTCAGATATAATTTATGACTTAGATTGCTGGGTAACTTCAAATGCACTTGAAATATTAACGCAACTTAGTAAAACTCACCCTGAGTTAAACCTATCAATTAATGTAAGTGGCAGGCACTTTCATGAAGCGCGTTTTTTAAGCTTTATTAGCCAACAAATAAAGCAACATAGCATTAATCCTCAGCAACTCACTATTGAGATAATTGAAGGTACATTGCTTAATCACATGGAAGCGGCTATTGAGGCTGTTCACTTTCTCAAGAAACTAGGTATTAGGGTATCAATTGATGACTTTGGTACTGGATATTCGAGTTTAACTTACCTTAAACAATTACCCATACAAGAACTAAAAATTGACCGTTCTTTTGTATTGGAAGCACCGACTGATAATAACGATAAGCTAATTATTGATATGATTGTAAGCTTAGGCCGTTTATTTGAACTCGAGATAGTTGCTGAAGGTGTAGAGAACCAGTCCCACTTTGATTTATTGCAAGAATATCCAGAAGTTATTCTTCAAGGCTATTATTTACACAGGCCTGAACCTGCAAGCGACTGGCTTGAAAAACTAAATTAATTACAGAGTAGTCTGAAAAAACAAAAAAGCCGAGTATTTCCATACTCGGCTTTTTAATGAAATTAAGCTTTAGCGGTTACTCGCGAACTTGGCCTTCACCATTCACTAAGTACTTCTCAGTAGTTAGTGACTCAAGTCCCATAGGGCCGTATGCATGAAGCTTAGAAGTTGCTATACCAATCTCTGCGCCTAGACCCAGCTGTGAGCCATCAGAAAAGCGAGATGATGTATTAACCATAACTACAGAAGCATCAACACTACGCTGGAATAACTCTGCAGCGGCTGCGTTTTTAGTACAAATTACTTCAGTGTGGTTTGAACCAAACTGTCCAATGTGTTCAACCGCTGCCGTAAAGTTTGGTACAACACGAATAGCGATTTCTAGGTCTAGATATTCTTCACCAAATTCGTTATCGGCTAACACAGTTGCATTATCAAAGTATTTAGCTGCAAAGCTGTCAGCATTTATTTTTACACCTTCTTGGCGTAATACAACTGCGCACAGATTTAAAAACTCATCTGCAATATCTTGATGAACTACTAAGCCCTCAAGTGCATTACAAACACCGGTACGCTGCGTTTTACCGTTAAGTAGTAAGTTAAGCGCAATTTCTAGGTCTGCATCTTTATCTACATATAGATGACAAACGCCTTTGTAATGCTGAATTACTGGAATCGTACTGTTTTCAGTAACAAAGTTAATTAAGCCTTCACCGCCACGTGGAATTATTAAGTCAATGCTTTCACGTTGCTGCATTAATTCCATTAATAGCGCACGATCTGGATCTGGAATCACTGAAATAAGTGATACTGGTAAGTTATGCTTTTCAAGTACGCTGTGCATTACACTTGCGATAGCTTGCGAACTTTTAAGTGCTTCTTTACCGCCACGTAAAATTACGCCATTACCTGATTTAAAACATAATGCGCCAGCGTCTGCTGTTACATTTGGGCGTGCTTCGTAAATCATACATACAACGCCAAGAGGTACGCGCATTTTACGAATTTTAATGCCATTTGGACGCTCTGTAATATCACGTAGCTGACCAACAGGATCGTCCAGGCTTACGATTACTTCAATGCCTTCTGCCATTGCTTCAATACGCTCATCGTTTAGCGTTAAGCGGTCGATCATTGAAGCTGCTAAGTTATTGTCGCGTGCTGCGCTTAGGTCACTTTCGTTTTCTTTGATTATAAATGCTTTTTGCTCTCTTAATGCCGCTGCCATTTCAACTAGTACTTGATTTTTAGTCTCGGTATCGAGTAAAGCAAGTGTATGGGCAGCTTTAGCTGTCTGGCGTGAAATGTCCGTAATTAAACTCATGACTTCTCCAATAATGCGATATGTTTTTCAGATATAACTGGTCCAATTGAATCCTGCATTTTTTCGCTGAATTCACTCTGTTCGTTGTCTGCAATAAAGTTTAACAAACAGCTACTATAATTTGCGGTCGCTTTAGCTAAACGCGTACCGTCTTCACTACGTACTAAAATGGTATCACCAACAGCAAATTCACCATGGACTTCCATGATTTCATCACCGCGAATACATCCACTTTCACCTTCAAGGGATTCATCAAATGATCCATCAACAACAACTTCACCTTGCTCATTTGCTGTGTGTGTCATCCAATGTACAGAATCTTGCATCGGCTTTTCGTACGGTAAAAATACGCTACCAGGATTTTCCCCAGCTAGCAGTTTCGTAAATGTTTCTTCTTTAAAGCCGTTTATAATATAAGTCGCGATACCATGTGACGTTGCTTTTTCTGCCGCTTCTATTTTGGTTTTCATGCCACCAGTACCAACAGCACTTGTAGCACATCCTGCCATAGCATAAATAGATTCATCAATTGATTTTATTTCAGGCAGTAACACCGCATCATCATGTAAGTTAGGGTTTTTATCATATAACCCATCAACGTCTGAGAATATTAATAAAGCATCGGCATCGGCTGCTGCTGCGACCATTGCTGATAAGTTGTCGTTATCACCCACTCTTAAGTCGTCGGTAGTTACAGCATCATTTTCATTAATGATAGGAAAAACACCATGCTCAAGCAAAGTAAACACTGTTTCGCGAATACTTTGGTAACGCTCGCGGTCACGTAAATCGCCGTGCGTTAATAATAGTTGCGCAGATGGAAAGTCAAAAAAGCGGTCCCACATGGCGATCATTTCTGTTTGGCCTGCTGCTGCCATTGCTTTTTTCATCACCACAGAGCGAGGTTTGTCTGATGGGAATAAATGCGCTCCAGCCGCTACAGAACCCGATGATACTAAAATCACCTCGATTCCACGGGCACGACAACGAACAATGAACTGTGCGATGGTTAATATGTAACGCGAACGGCAGCCATCTTGATCTGGTGCAATTAATGCACTACCTACTTTAAGTACGATACGTCGCCAATTTAACTTTTGCATAAATGCTCAACTTTCCATTTTATCTGCGCTCATCTTAATTAGACGAGCTAAAACTAAGTAGCTAGGTTTAAAACATAGCTTCGAATTTTTCTTTTCATTTAGGCAACACTTTTTTACACACACGCAAAAACCATATCTAAAACAAGAGGCTTAGATTTGAGGTTAAGTAAAAGTAGCAACAACCCAATAATATTGAGCAGCACTAATCAAAAAATTTAAAAGTGTTGTTTATGCATCGCTGTAAAAAGCTGTGTGTGGCTTTTTTATTAACAACATACATAGAGCCTCTAAAGTCTGATACACCAACAGATAGGGTGAAGACCAAAGGACCGAGATTTAACCGCCACGATGGGGGGCTAAATATTGAAAGTAATAGTTCAACTCAAACCTTTATTTACTTAAATAATTAAATAAACTTGTTTGGCAAAACCATACCAAGAATTCGGCAAATGATATTTTGTAATGCTCTAATACTAGAAACATCACTAACACATGATTATAAAGATTAAAAATGACGTTAAGATTAACAAGCCTGTTTTATCTTCAATAAACTTCGTTAGATGACTAATTATTAGAACACGAAGTATAATACACCAAATACCCCTTTAAAATCAAGGTTAAAATTCGAACTAAGTTAATACGAAACACTCATACCCTTTATATTGTTATTAAAATTCAATAAATTAAACAATTAATACACTTTAAAATAAGGTGGCTAAGTTCTCGCTAAATAATTTAAGCCTACTAATCTTTTATAAGCAGCTAAAATTGATTAGTAATATTTGAGTTTCCGGTGTATACCCCTGTATTAATAATTAACAAAAGTTATACTTTCTAAACATATCGTCATAAATAAGGAATTCTTAATCTATGTCAGCAATTTACATAGCCGGTATCGCACTTTGCTCTGTGCTTGCCCAATGGGTCGCGTGGGCTTTTAGAGTACCCGCTATTCTTTTTTTATTGCTTACTGGTCTTTTACTTGGACCATTTAGTGGTGTTTTAGACCCTGATGCACTTTTAGGTGATTTACTGTTTCCAGTAGTATCACTAAGCGTTGCCATCATTTTATTTGAAGGTTCCTTAACTCTGCATTTCAGAGAATTAAAAGGGATAGGAAAAGTTGTAAGGAATCTCTGCTCAATCGGTATGCTTACTACCTGCATTATTATTAGCTTAAGCGCCTACTGGTTGCTTGAGCTCAATTGGCGTGTTGCTGCGGTACTAGGCGCAGTACTCGTTGTTACTGGCCCTACAGTTATAGCACCGCTATTAAACTCAATGCGTCCAACACAAGACATAGACCGCATACTTCGCTGGGAAGGTATTGTAATAGATCCTATTGGCGCATTATTTGCTGTATTGGTATTTGAAGCTGTAATGCTTGTAGGCCAAGGCGAAGTATTTAGTCATACTATTATTGCTTTAGTTAAAACCCTGGGTGTTGGTTTAAGTATTGGTGTTGCTGCAGGTTGGCTAACAACCCTATTAATGCGTCGCGAGTGGCTGCCATTTGAATTACATAAGTTTGGGATTTTAGCACTAGTCCTTATTAGTTTTTCTGTATCAAACTATTTAAGCCATGAATCAGGCTTATTAGCAGTAACTGTATTTGGTATTTGGCTTGCGAACCAAGACGATTTAGAAATAGATTCTGTACTTGAGTTTAAAGAAGACTTGTCGATGATATTAATATCGACGCTATTTATTTTACTTGCAGCACGCTTACAGCTTTCTGATTTGATGATGCTCGACAGCGATGTATTTATATTTTTAGCTATTGTGCTTTTTGTTGCACGCCCACTGTGTATTGCTATTTCGACCTTTGGTACTGACTTACCAATGAAGTCTCGCTTGGTACTTGCCTGGATTGCTCCACGCGGTATAGTTGCCGCAGCCGTTGGGTCAGTATTTGCACTAAGTATGATGGAAGCTGGCGTTGCTGATGCTGAAAAAATGGTGCCACTTATATTTACGGTGATCATCATTACGGTTGTGCTGCAAAGCTTAACAGCCATTCCTGTTGCCAAGCTATTAGGCGTACGCCAACCATCACCAAATACAATATTAATTATTGGTGCAAACCATGTATCGCGTGCAATTGGACGTGGCTTACAAGAGCAGAATATTCCGGTTCACCTTTCAGATCCTGCATGGGAAAACTGCAGAATGGCACGTATGGATGGCTTAGCTTGTTATTATGGTAACCCGCAATCAGAGCATGCTGAACGCTACTTACCTCTAACAACTATTCGCAGTGTCTTAGCGCTATCGCCAAACCGTCATCATAATGCGCTAGGCGTTCAATACTTTTCGCATTTACTTAATGAAAAAAATGTATTTTCGCTTCGCTCATCAACGTCGCATGCTAAAGCAAATAAAGACAGTGCAACGTTTTTATCCAGACAAATACTGTTTGGCGACGAAGGCTCATACGCACGTTTGAGCAGTATCATAGCTAAAGGCGGTAAGGTTAGTTCAACACGTATCTCGGATGAGTTTAGCTGGGAGCAATACCTAGAAATGAACCCTGAGGCTATCCCTTTGTTTATTCTTAAAGGTGATAAAGACAGCGACGACGATACGCCAATTAAGCTAAGACCGTTTACAATCAACATGGAAAAACCACCGCAAGAAGGTGAACGTGTTGTTGCATTACAGCCGCCTAAAATGTCGGTTTTAAAAGACCCGCAAACAAAGGCTAAAGAAGAAAGTTAAACACTTTTACTACCTGTAAAAACTCAAAAACCCTAACTTAAAAAGTTAGGGTTTTGTTTTTTAAGAGCTATTAAATAGGAAGGCGAGCTCGCGCAACCACACTATCTGGCATTTTTTGCGCTAACTTAGTCAGCGCTCGCTCAATTTTTTTATGAGTCGCTTTATCTGCGACCATAGAATTAAATAGCCAACGGTATGCATCTTCAAAATCACGCGGGCTGCCATAGCCATCATTAAATAATTTAACCAAACGTAGTTGTGCTTTTAAATTGCCTTGCGACGACGCTTCACGCAAATACGTAATTGCCATTGCTTTATCTTGCTGAACTAAACGCCCGGTGTCGTAGTAACGCCCTAACTGCTCTAGCGCTGTCGCTAAGCCTTGTTCAGCCGCTTTTCGCATGTAATACACACCTAACTCTACATTACGATCCACGCACACGTTATAAGCCAGCATATCGCCGTATAAAAATTGATAAGACGGCAATGCCATTTTATTGGCTCGTGCTTCTATATCTTGCACTAACTGGCAATCATCTGCCTTCACCCGCGCTAAATGCGTATTTTTATTTATTAACGCAATTAGCTCAGATTCTGTATACAGCGGTACAGCAGCAGGGCTTTCTGTAGCTAAGCTGTTGGTTGCTATAAATAAAGACAGCGGAATTAATGAAAGCCTTAATACGCAATTACGGTAAAATAAACGCATGCTCACCACTTATAAAAATAAACTTATTAAAATATATACAAAGATCGTTCCAAGGTGAATTTTAGATACAAAAAAAGCTGCACTAGGCAGCTTTTTTTAATCTAATGGTAATTACGCAAACGGGTTGCGAAGTACCATAGTTTCTACGCGGTCTGGACCTGTAGAAATAATATCAATTGGAACACCCGTAATTTCTTCAATACGCTTGATGTAGTCAATCGCAGCTTTTGGTAAACCGTCAAGACTCGTTACACCAACAGTGTTTTCTGACCAACCTGGCATTTCTTCGTATACTGGCGTTACTTTATCGTAACCTTCAGCTGCTAATGGTGTTACGTTAGTAACTGTGCCATCTTCAAGCTTGTAACCAATACAGATTTTAAGCGTTTCTAAGCCGTCTAAAACATCAAGCTTAGTTAAACAAAAACCTGAAATACTGTTGATTTGAACCGCACGGCGCATAGCCACTGCATCTAACCAACCAGTACGACGAAGTCGACCTGTTGTAGCGCCAAACTCATGGCCTTTATCACCTAAGTGCTTACCAACTGGATCTTGTTTCTCAAGACCGTCGTAAAGCTCTGTAGGGAAAGGACCTGAACCAACACGTGTAGTGTACGCTTTAATAATACCTAAAACGTAATCAAGGTTTAATGGGCCAAAACCTGCACCAGTAGCAACGCCACCAGCTGTAGTATTTGAAGATGTTACATAAGGGTAAGTACCGTGATCGATATCAAGTAACGTACCTTGTGCACCTTCAAATAAAATGTTTTCGCCTGCTAAACGCGTTTGATCTAAAAGCTCAGTTACATCTACAACCATTGCTTTTAAGATATCAGCAACAGCCATTGCATCATCAAACGTTTTTTGGAAATCTACAGCGTCTACTTTGTAGTAGTTAACTAAAGTGAAGTTATGGTATTCAAGAACTTCTTTTAATTTAGCTGCAAATAATTCAGGATTAAATAAATCGCCTACGCGTAAACCACGGCGAGCCACTTTATCTTCGTACGCAGGACCGATACCACGGCCAGTTGTACCAATTGGCTTATCGCCACGAGCAGTTTCGCGGGCTACATCTAATGCAACATGGAAAGGCAAGATTAGCGGACATGCTTCACTTATTAAAAGACGCTCGCGTACAGGTACGCCGCGTTCTTCAAGCATGCCAATTTCTCTCATTAGCGCTTCTGGTGATAAAACTACACCATTACCAATCACACATTTAACATTGTCACGTAATACACCCGATGGAATAAGGTGTAGAACCGTCTTTTCACCTTCGATAACTAAAGTATGACCCGCATTGTGGCCACCTTGATAACGAACTACTAAAGATGCTTTGTCTGTAAGGAGATCAACTACCTTACCCTTTCCTTCGTCACCCCATTGGGTGCCTAATACAACAACGTTTTTACCCATCGTAAATTCACTTAGAGAAAATTAGGACGAGATTTTACCAGAAAACTAAAGTAAAGATCACCCCTGTTCAGCTTATTTTTTCTGCGCGCATTTGTTATATCCAAATATTAGCTAATAATCACATAAATAACAGTGATTTAAAGCACTAGACTGTGTTTAACAAAAAGCCCCGCAAATGCGAGGCTTTTTAACTTTTAAATAATTAACGTAAAGCCTATTGAGCTTTAGCGCCTTTCATATATTGGAAGAAGTCGCTATCTGGTGAAAGCACCATAACGTCTTGCTTATTTTTAAAAGTCTTTTTGTAAGCCTCAAGCGAACGCACAAAACTAAAGAACTCAGGGTCTTTGTTATACGCGCTTGCATAGATGCCTGCGGCATCAGCATCGCCTTGACCACGTACAGAACGCGCATTACGCTCTGCATCGGCAAGCATTACTGTTACACGACGGTCAACACCCGCACGAATAGTCTCGGCTTTTTCCTGACCTTCAGAACGATGCTCTTTTGCAACAGCAGTACGCTCAGCGCGCATACGTTGGTAAATAGAGCTACTCACTTCTTGTGGTAGGTTGATTTGCTTAACACGTACGTCTAGTACTTCAATACCTAGCTCACGTGCACTTTCAGAAGCTTGTACTAACGCTTCTTCCATCAACTCGCTACGCTCACCTGATACAATTTCACGAATTGTACGTGTACCAAAGTTTGTACGAAGACCATTATTTACTTTTTGTTTAAGTAGCGTTTCAGCATATTGCTTATCGCCACGGGCACGTAAGTAAAAAGCGCTAAAGTCATTAACACGCCATTTTACAAACGAATCAACAATTAAGTCTTTTTTCTCACTAGTAACAAAGCGATCCGGCGCACCATCTAGCGTTTGAATACGTGCATCAATGCGACGTACTTGGCTAAAAAATGGCACCTTAAATTGTAGGCCTGGGCCATATACAATCGCTTGATCGTCGCTGTCTTTTTGTACTTTACTAAATAACATTACAATTGCTTTTTGCCCTTCAGGTACAACAAATACCGATGAGAAAGACATAACAATGGCAGCTAATAGTATTACTAAACTAAAGTTTTTCATTATGATTATCTCCCATCATTGAAGCGGTCGTTGTTAAAGCGGTCATTGCCACTATTAACAGAGCTATTGCGCGACGTATTTACTTTATTGCGTAAATCTTGAATATCACTAGAGCTTGGAAGTGCAACACGTGTTGCTGTCCCTTGCTTATCCATGATCTTATCAAGTGGTAAATAAAGCATGTTATTACCGCCTTTAACATCAACCAATATTTTAGAACTACTCCCTAACACTTCTTCCATTGCATCAATGTATAAGCGCTCACGAGTAACTTCTTTAGCTGCTTGATATTCAGGTAGTAGCTTTTCAAAACGAGCTACTTCACCTTGTGCTTCTAATGTAATACGCTCTTGGTAACCTTCCGCTTCTTGAGTCATACGCGTTACTTGACCACGAGCACGCGGTTCAATTTCACGAGCATATGCTTCTGCTTCACGAATGAAACGTTCTTCATCTTCTTGTGCAGCAATCGCATCATCAAATGCATCTTTAACTTCAGTTGGCGGACGAGAGTCTTTAAAGTTCACGTCAGTAACAATTAAACCTAAGTTATATGGTTCGATAATCTTATTAAGCTCATCCCATGTATTTTGACGAACAACCTCACGGCCATTAGTTAATACTTGGTCCATTTTTGCATGGCCCACAACGTAACGTAGTGCACTATCTAGTGCTTCTTCTAAGCTACTATCAGCGTTAGTTACGCTAAATTCATAAAGGTATGGGTCAATAACACGGTATTGCACCTGAAACTCAACGCTCACTACGTTTTCGTCTTCAGTAAGCATAAAACCAGAAGCCGATAATGAACGAACTGCTTCAATATCTACTGGGATTACCGTTTCAATAAACGTCATTTTCCAACGCAGACCAGGATCAGCAATTCGGTCATATTTACCAAATTGAAGAACCACACCACGCTCGGCTTCTTTAACCGTATAAATACCACTTAACGCCCATACAATAACGGCGATAATAAGTATAAATGAAATACCGGCTCCGCCAAGTCCACCGCCGCTACCATTGCCGGATTTTTTCCCGCCAAATAAGCCGCCGAACTTGTTACTAAACTTGCGGAACACCTCGTCTAAATCAGGTGGGCCTTGATCACGTCCGCCTTTATTATTCCACGGATCTTTGTCATTGCCATTATTACCCGGTTCATTCCAGGCCATAGCTATACTCCATTGTTATCTAAATAAATTAGGAAATTGTGTTAAATCTAACAAATCTACCGCGTTTCTCATACAAAAACCGACATTAAAACGTCAATTTTTAATTACGGTTGATAAAACCAGCAATTTCAGGACCAAATTCTTTAATTAAACGATTCCACTCAACCATTGGCATTCTAACATCTAACAGCCAATTACCTTGCTCATCAAAGCGTTCTTCATGTACTGCATTTAAACTAAACAATGCAGCCCTTAGGCGACCATACAATGGCGTAAGAAATAATGTTTCGTTAAACATCTTCTTAGCAAGCAGTTCACTAATAGCCTCACTAAGTAATTCACACCCTTCACCAGTCTGAGCGCTAAGCCATACTCTTATAGGTTGGCCTTCGTCATCTCGATCAATACGTGGGCTTACGTTATCCAGCGCATCAATTTTATTATAAATTAATAGCTGTGGTACTTCATCGGCTTCAATTTCTTTAAGCACCGATTGTACTTGTTCAATATTTTCTTGAAGACGAGAGTCTGCTGCGTCAATTACATGTAACTGTAAATCAGCTTCACGAGTTTCAGTTAGCGTTGCTTTAAAAGCAGCAACTAAGTCGTGCGGTAAATGACGAATAAAGCCCACTGTATCAGCTAAGATAACAGGACCAACATCACCTAATTCAAGCTTACGTAGAGTCGGGTCAAGCGTTGCAAACAACTGATCGGCCGCGTATACATCTGAATTCGTAATTCGATTAAATAATGTAGATTTACCCGCATTGGTATAGCCAACTAACGATACCGTAGGTATTTCGTTACGAGTACGAGCTCGCCTACCTTGTTCGCGTTGCACTGCTACTTTAGCTAAACGCGCACGGATATTTTGAATTCGGGCACGAAGTAATCGTCTATCTGTTTCAAGTTGGGTTTCACCAGGTCCACGTAAACCAATCCCGCCTTTTTGGCGTTCAAGATGGGTCCAGCCCCGAATTAATCGAGTCGACATATGGCGAAGTTGTGCCAATTCAACCTGCAGCTTACCCTCATGGGTACGTGCACGTTGGGCAAAAATATCAAGAATTAGCGTCGTTCTATCAAGCACACGACACTGACAAACACGCTCTAAATTACGCTCTTGTGACGGCCTGAGTTGATGATTGAAAATTACGACATCTGCATTGTGGATTTTGACAATCTCAGCTATTTCTTCTGCTTTACCGGTACCGACGAATAGTTTCGGATGTGGTGCTTGACGGCTGCCTTGCACAACCGCCAAACTACTAACACCAGCAGAAGATACCAACATTTCTAATTCATGAAGATCTTCACGATCCCCTTCTTTAGGTAAGTCGATATGAACTAAAATTGCCTGTTCGCCGGATTCATAGCGGTCAAACAAACATTATGCTCCTAATTAAAAGTTACCAGCTTCTGGTTCTTCAGTGTCTTCACTCCCTTGAACTGCTTGGAAGTTAACTGCGCGAGCAGGGACAACTGTTGAAATTGCATGCTTATAAACCATTTGATTTACGGTGTTCTCTAGTAAAATAACAAATTGGTCAAATGACTGAATTTTGCCTTGTAATTTTATGCCATTTACCAAAAAGATTGATACTGGAATGCGCTCACGTCGTAGTGCATTCAAAAATGGGTCTTGTAACGATTGGCCTTTTGCCATGTTATTGTTCCTTCGTTCTAGGTGTTATTATAATTAAGTGGCTGAACTTATTTGATAAAAAACAATATTCAACTACTACTAGCTTAGCGAACTTACTACACGATGCAAGTTTTCTTCGTCACCCGTTGTTAACCAAGTAACATCAGGCCAGCTACGAAGCCACGTTAACTGACGTTTTGCCAATTGACGTGTTGCTGCGATGCCACGAAAAACCATTTCATCATGGCTTGTTTCACCCGCAAGGTAATCCCACATTTGTCTATAACCAACACAACGAATAGAAGGCATATTGGGGTGTAAATCCTTACGTAGATATAGGGTCGAAACTTCATTTTCAAACCCCTGATCAATCATTATTTTAAACCTTTCTTCAATTCGGCGATGTAATTCGCTACGTTCTTGCGGTGCAATCGCAAATTGATGAAAAGTATAAGGTAAAGCCGGCTGTTTTTGCTTTTGCAACTCAGTCATGGTCTTACCAGTTAACCTGTAAACCTCTAAAGCTCGATTAATTCTTTGTGAGTCATTCTCACTTATTTTTTCGGCTGCTTTTGGGTCAACTTCAACTAATTCTTTATATAAATGAGGCCAGCCAAATTCTTTAGCTTGTGCTTCTAGCTCTGATCTTATTACTGTATCTGCTTCAGGCAAAGGCGATAAACCATCAATTAAAGATTTAAAGTACAACATTGTACCTCCAACCAATACAGGCACTTTACCTTGTCTATGAAATTCGTCAATTTTTTGTACTGCATCGCGCCTAAAATCAGCAACTGAATATGTTTCACTCGGGTCAAGTAAGTCGATCAGATGATGCGGAGCTTTAGCAAGTTCTTCTGCATCGGGTTTTGCAGTACCAATGTTCATATCTTTATACACTAACGCTGAATCAACGCTGATTATTTCTGTATTTAAATGCTCGCACAGTGAGATTGCCAATGCTGTTTTACCAGCAGCAGTTGGACCCATTAAAAATATGACTGGTAAATTACTCAACACTGATACCTTAATCTAATTGCATTAAATAGTGATTTAGCTCTATTTTAACTGCTTTTTCGCGTAAGCGTTCAATAGTTTGCGGATTATTTTGTAAGCGCATTTGTTGCGCTAAAAACACATTGCTTAAATAAAACCGGGGAGGTACACATTTTATCTGCCACTCTAACCAATTCTCTATATTTTCAAGCCCTGCTTTACACCCATCAAGTAGCTCACCTATCGCTGTACTTACATCAAGTAAATATAAGCACGCTGGCAATTTTTTAACCATTACAAACTGTTTTTCTATTACGAGTTCAAAACCAAGTAAAGTAAACCACGATTGCTGAGCTTCTATAAGTAAGCAATCTTCTTTTGATAAGTTTACTCTTACGGGCAGCAAAAGAGCTTTCCCTTCTAAACTTCCGGACTCTTTAATTTGATTATGCCAATCATCTACCAATGCATATTTGAAATGTGAGCAATACAATTGCTGCTCAACACTAAATACACACGCACCTTCATTAACACTGATGATTGAAACTGTCTTTAAAACATTATGCGCAGACTCTAACTGGTGTTGTGCTACGGGTATGTTTGCTACATTATCAAAATGCGCAGCGTGTTGCTCACTCACACCTTGATAAAACGCGTTTACATCATGATGGCTCGTACTTGGTGTAGCACGGTATGCCCCGCCACCGCCAACACTTCTAGTACCTGATGATGAACTACCAGCACTTCCAGAGTAAGAGGGCTGTAATTGCGATTTAGGGTAATCAAATACTCCATCCGCTTTTGTATTATTAGAACTACTATGTGCTGAACCCATAAACACAGGCGCAGATTCCACCTCAGAGCTAAGCGGTTCATTCGTAAACTCACCTTGCAGCGGCACTACCACTTGCTTAATAGCCTGTAATATAAAGTCATGAATTAAGCGCCCTTGATGAAAACGCACTTCATGCTTAGCTGGATGAACATTTACATCAACCTGCCGAGGGTCTATATCAATATAAATGACAAAACCGGGTAATTCTTGTGTTCCGCTTACTTCTTCAAATGCCTGGCGTATAGCATGCAGAATAAGTTTATCGCGCATCATACGATTATTAACATAAGTATACTGAGTCGTATTAGCTGAACCTACAGGTAGCACCCAACCATGCAGCTGTAAGCCACCCTCTCCTGATTGAATATGCAAACCTTGCTCAGCAAAAGCCTTACCTGCAACTTGGGCTACACGTGTAATAGCCTGAGAGGGTTCTGTCTTCGCACGATACTGCCTTACTACTTTTTCGTTGTGAGTTAGTGTAATAGAGACATCAAAGCGACTAAGCGCAATACGCTTTATCAACTCATCAATATGGCTAAATTCAGTTTTTTCGGTACGCAAGAATTTACGACGAGCTGGGGTGTTAAAAAATAAATCTTTTACTTCAATGGTTGTGCCATCAGGGTGCGCTACAGGCTTTACTTGAACGGCCATATCGCGACCTTCTGCAAATGCTTGCCAAGCAGCTTCTTGATCTTTTGGTTTTGAGCTCAGCGTTAAACGCGATACAGAGCTAATTGACGCAAGCGCTTCCCCCCTAAAACCAAGTGAACAAATATTTTCAAGGTCATCAAGAGATTTTAATTTACTCGTAGCGTGACGAGAAAGCGCGAGCGTTAGCTCATCTTTACTTATCCCTGAACCGTTATCACGTATACGAATAAGCTTATGACCGCCACGCTCTATATCTATCTGAATACGTGTAGCGCCAGCATCTAAACTGTTTTCGACTAGCTCTTTTACTACCGACGCTGGGCGCTCAACCACTTCGCCTGCGGCAATTTGGTTAGCTAAACGCGCGGGTAATATTTCAATATTCATGAGATTTCCTAGCAAGCATTGCGCTAATTATAATGACTAACTTTGTGGTATATCGAGCTCTTGCCCAATAAACAAAGTATTAGAGCTAAGCTTATTAACTTGTTTTAATTCAGTGACTGTAATGCCATAGCGACTCGCCAACATACTTAAAGATTCACCCGGGCGTACCTTGTGCTTTGTTGGATATTGCGACTTTAATTTAGCAAATAAAGAGTCATCAGGTGGATTTTTTAAATAGTAATTTTTAATTGAAGTAAATATAGCTTTAGCCAAACGCTCTTGATGGTTAGCACTTTTAAGCAGCTTTTCTTCTCGTGGGTTAGATATAAACCCTGTTTCTACTAAAATTGATGGGATATCTGGTGATTTAAGTACAGCAAGACTCGCATGTTGGGGATCTTTTTTATGCAGCTTAGCAACTTTACGTAACTCTTTAACCACTTCGTCAGCTACGTTTAAGCCGGTTTTCATAGAGTGATCCATCGACATATCAAGTAATGCTTGCGCTAAGTATTTTTCGTTAGCGGCATCTTTCATTACATCCGCAGCGCCACCTAAAAGCTCAGAGTGCTTTTCTTTATCTTCTATCCATTTACCTATCTCTGAATTAGCACGCCTTAACGACAACACCCAAACAGAGGCACCATTTGGTCCCGGGCTCGTAAATGCATCAGCATGAATAGAGACAAAAAAGTCGGCCTTTTTTTCACGAGCACGATTGGTACGCGTATTAAGTTTTACAAAGTAGTCACCGCTTCGTACCATGCGCGAAATCATCCCACGTTCGCCATCAATCATGCGCTCTAAACGTTTTGCAATTTGCAGTGTTACTGTTTTTTCGTACGTGCCAGATGGACCAATTGAACCTGGATCTTCGCCGCCATGACCCGCATCAATTGCAATCACAATATCGCGCTCTTGGCTTAACTGGCGATTTTTAGCGGCTGTTTGAGCAGGAGAAACAACTGTGGCAGCTTGGCTTTTATTGTATAAATCAACAACGAGCCTGTTTTTATAAGGGCCTGTAGGCGCTAAAGCAAATACAACTGGCTTTACTGGTGCGTTTAATTCAAACACTAACCGAACACTGTGCTTATTTTTAGGTTTTGAGTAGCGTAGCTTGCTCACTATTTGATGTTTTGGTGGCACACCAGGTAGTATTTTTAATTCACTAGTATTTTCTAAATCGACAACTAAACGACTAGGGTTTTTCAGCATGAAATAGCTAAAGTCGGGTTTATCGTTTAAATCAAAGACTACGCGAGTACTATCCGGTGATGGCCACACGCGAACGCTGTTTATAGTATTTTTCGCCCACAACGGCATGCTTATGGTAATAACCATAAGGTAAATAAAGAGTTTAATTACACCTCGACTCATTTGATAATTACAGCCTTAACTATTATATTTTTATTTGTTATTTAGTTTTTCGACAATCGTTACACCGCGCTCACTAGCGCTATTAATAACAATTTTACGCTCGCTACCCACATAGCTTAGAGTAATATCTAAATCAGGCACAGGAATAAATTCGCCACCTTTTTCAGGCCATTCAACAACGCAAATTGCATCCGGTGAAAAATAATCACGTATACCCATGTATTCAAGCTCTTCAGGGTCACCTAGGCGGTATAAATCAAAATGATAAACGTTTGTACGCTCCAGTTCATAAGGTTCAACAAGTGTATACGTTGGGCTTTTAACTTTGCCTGCATGACCAAAGCCTTGCACTACACCTCGTGTAAACGTTGTTTTACCAGCGCCCAAATCACCATGTAAATAAATAACCGCACCTTGCTCTATAATATCAGCAACGCGATTACCCATTGCAACCGTGGCTACTTCATCAGTCAAATGAAATTCAAAACTACGCGTCATTACTACCTCAAAAATTCATTCAAAAGCGCATATTTGCTAATCATACCAGAATATTAGTTTAAGGCGATAAATTGAGGTTTTAGACATAAAAAAACCAAATAAGCTGATGATGAAAGTTGTGTATGGATGTCTATTTTCGATACTTTGAAGCTGTATCATTGTAATAAAATAAGGTAAGTGAGTTCTCAGACTAAAAAACTGTAAAAGAAAAGTAACACCACGAACTAGATGACCCCATGTTGGCATCAAATTAACTGAGATATGTAAGTTTATTATCTAACTTTTTCTGATTCAGTAGATGGTTCTGCTAGCAAAACTGGTACATGAAACTCTCAACTACTCCCCAAGATAACTTTATATTTTCAGATAAAAGACTAATCCAGGTGACCCGCTCACCCTAGTTTACTGTTTGCAGATGCTTTAAACACAAAAAGCCCCGGCTAATGCCAGGGCTTTTTTACAAAACTAACTTAATTAAAAAATTAAGCTTGTTTTGGACTAGAAATAACGTCTACTAAAGTCCAAGATTTATTCTTAGAAATTGGTGCGCATTCACGGATAGTAACTACGTCACCCGCTTTTGCTGTGTTATTTTCGTCATGTACGTATAACTTAGTCGTACGTTTAATGAATTTCCCATAGATTGGGTGCTTCACGTAACGTGCGATAGCGATAGTGAAAGATTTTTCCATCTTGTCGCTGATTACACGGCCTTGAAGAGTACGAATTTTATCGCTCATTATTGACCTGCCTTCTGGTTAATAACTGTTTTTACACGCGCGATATCGCGGCGTACTGTTCTTAGCGTGTGTGTCTGAGCTAACTGACCAGTGCTAGCTTGCATGCGCATATTAAATTGCTCACGAAGTAGTCCTAGAAGTTCAGCATTAAGCTCTTCTACGCTTTTGTCTTTTAGTTCGCTAGCTTTCATCACATTACCGTCCGAGTTACGAAAGTTGTTTTGAATGGCAATTTACGAGCAGCAAGGTCGAATGCTTCACGAGCAAGCTCTTCTGAAACACCTTCCATTTCGTAAAGTACTTTACCAGGCTGAATTTCAGCAACCCAATATTCAACAGAACCTTTACCTTTACCCATACGAACTTCAAGAGGTTTTTCTGTAATCGGTTTGTCAGGGAAGACACGAATCCAGATTTTACCTTGACGTTTCACGTGACGCGTCATAGCACGACGAGCTGCTTCGATTTGACGAGCAGTCATACGGCCACGGCCAGTTGCTTTCAATCCGAAAGTACCGAAGCTTACTTTGTTACCGTTTTGCGCTAAACCGCGGTTGCGGCCTTTGTGCATTTTACGGAATTTTGTACGTTTTGGCTGTAACATTAATCGCTACCTCTACTTAGCACTTTTCTTGGCTTTCTTTGGTGCGCGTTTAGCTGGCTTCTCTTGCTCTTGTACTAGTGGTAAACCACCAATAACTTCGCCTTTGAAGATCCAAACTTTAACACCAATGATACCATAAGTGGTTAAGGCTTCAGAAGTTGCGTAATCGATATCAGCACGAAGAGTATGTAGAGGTACACGACCTTCACGATACCATTCTGAACGTGCGATTTCAGCGCCGCCAAGACGACCGCTAACTTCAACTTTAATCCCTTTAGAACCGATGCGCATTGCATTTTGTACCGAACGCTTCATAGCGCGACGGAACATAACACGACGTTCTAGTTGAGAGGCAATGCCGTCTGCTACTAGTTGTGCATCTAGTTCTGGTTTACGTACTTCAGAGATATTAATCTGAGCAGGTACACCAGCGATTTTAGTTACCGCTTGACGTAATTTTTCTACGTCTTCGCCTTTTTTACCGATAACAACACCCGGACGAGCCGTATGAATTGTTACACGGATTGATTTTGCTGGACGCTCAATAACGATTTTAGACACAGAAGCCGTTTTCAATTCCTTAGTAAGGAATGTACGAACTTTGTGATCGCCAAAAAGCTGTGCAGAGAAATCTTTTGAACTCGCGTACCAGGTAGAAACCCAAGGTTTAGATATACCTAGGCGAATACCAGTAGGATGAACTTTTTGTCCCATTACTTATACTCCTAGCTATCTGAAACCATAACAGTGATATGGCTTGTACGCTTAAGGATGCGGTCTGCGCGTCCTTTAGCACGAGGCATAATACGTTTCATTGTAGGACCATCGTCCACAAAGATCGTTGTTATACGAAGCTCATCAATGTCAGCACCTTCGTTATGCTCTGCGTTAGCAATAGCAGACTCAAGTACTTTCTTAACTAATACAGCCGCTTTCTTAGGGCTGTACGCCAGGATTTCTAGTGCGCGATCTACAGGTAACCCGCGGATCTGATCTGCAACTAGACGTGCTTTTTGCGCCGAACCAGAGGCGAATTTATGTTTAGCTAATGCTTGCATTTATCTTCCCCTCTTATCGTTTCTTCGCTTTCTTATCCGCAGCATGGCCACGGTAAGTGCGAGTTGGTGCAAATTCACCTAGTTTGTGACCGATCATTTCGTCAGAAACGAAAACTGGTACGTGCTGGCGACCATTATGGACAGCAATGGTCAATCCGATCATGTTAGGTATGATCATTGAACGACGGCTCCAAGTTTTAATTGGCTTTTTCTCACCGCTTTCCAAAGCTTTCTCTACCTTCTTCAGCAAGTGTAGGTCTATAAAAGGACCCTTCTTGAGAGAGCGTGGCATGGCTATTCCTCAATATTACTTAGTACGACGACGTACTATAAATTTATCCGTACGCTTGTTCTTACGCGTCTTCGCACCTTTAGTCGGTTTACCCCATGGAGACACAGGATGACGACCACCAGATGTACGACCTTCACCACCACCGTGTGGGTGATCTACCGGGTTCATGGCAACACCACGAACTGTCGGACGAATACCACGCCAGCGATTTGCACCTGCTTTACCAAGTGAACGAAGCATATGCTCAGCATTGCCTACTTCACCTAGAGTCGCACGACAATCAGATTCAACTTTACGAACTTCGCCTGAACGAAGACGTAATGTTACATATTGACCATCACGAGCAAGGATTTGAACGTATGCACCAGCAGAACGTGCGATTTGAGCACCTTTACCTGGTTTTAATTCTACGTTGTGAACAGTCGAACCTACAGGCATATTACGCATTGGTAATGCATTACCAGGCTTGATTGGTGCATCAACACCAGACTGGATTGCATCGCCAGCTTTTAAGCCTTTAGGTGCGATAATGTAACGACGCTCACCGTCTGCATATAATACAAGAGCGATGTTTGCGCTACGATTTGGATCGTATTCTAAACGTTCAACAGTAGCTGGAATGCCATCTTTAGTACGTTTAAAATCGATTAAACGGTAGTGTTGTTTATGACCACCACCGATATGACGAACCGTAATACGACCATTGTTATTACGACCACCTGATTTAGAGTTTTTCTCTAAAAGTGGTGCGTATGGCTTACCCTTATGTAGATCAGAGTTAACCACTTTAACTAGGTGACGACGGCCCGCAGAAGTAGGCTTACACTTTTGAAGTGCCATAATTCTATCCCCTTATTACTCGGCGCCGCCGACAAAGTCTAGCTCGCTGCCTTCTTTAAGAGTAACGTAAGCTTTCTTCCAGTCGCTACGACGACCGAAACGTGCGCCAGTACGTTTTGTTTTACCCTTAACGTTAAGTGTGCGAACACCAGTTACTTCTACTTCAAAAAGCTTCTCAACTGCTACTTTAATTTCAGCTTTAGTTGCGTCATTTACTACTTTAAAAACAATAGTATTGTTTTCTTCAGCAGCAATTGTGCTTTTTTCAGAGATATGTGGAGCAAGGATCACTTTTAAAAGACGTTCTTCGCGAATCATGCTAGCGCCTCCTCAAGTTGCTTAACAGCAGCGGCTGTAATAAGTACCTTATCGAAAGCAATTAAGCTTACAGGATCGATACCAGCTACATCACGTGTGTCAACCTTATAAAGGTTACGTGCCGATAAGAAAAGATTTTCATCTACTTCTTCAGTCACGATAAGAACATCTTTAAGCTCAAGTTCTTTAAGCTTAGCAACTAGTTCTTTAGTTTTTGGTGCTGCTAGAGCAAAACTTTCAACAACGATTAAACGCTCTTGACGAACTAATTCAGATAAGATGCTTTTGATCGCACCACGGTACATTTTACGGTTTACTTTTTGGCTGTGGTCTTGTGGTTTAGCTGCAAAGCTAACGCCACCTGAACGCCAAATTGGGCTACGGATTGTACCGGCACGTGCACGGCCAGTACCTTTTTGAGCCCATGGTTTTTTACCACCACCGCTTACTTCAGAACGTGTCTTCTGAGCACGAGTACCTTGACGAGCACCTGCTGCGTATGCAACAACTACTTGATGTACTAATGCTTCGTTAAACTCACGTCCAAAAGTAGCTTCAGAAACTTCAAGACCGCCAGAAGCGTCTTTAATTGCTAATTCCATCACTAAATCTCCAGGACTTATGCTTTAACAGCTGGTTTAACGATAACGTCACCGCCAATAGCTCCAGGTACTGCACCCTTAACTAAAAGCAAATTACGCTCAGCGTCAACGCGAACTAGTTCTAAGTTTTGAGTCGTTACACGCTCAGCACCCATATGACCGGCCATTTTCTTACCTTTAAACACCTTACCAGGTGATTGGTTTTGACCGATTGAACCAGGAGCACGGTGAGATAGAGAGTTACCATGTGTAGCGTCTTGCATGCTGAAATTCCAGCGCTTAACACCACCTTGGAAACCTTTACCTTTAGAAGTACCGGTTACGTCAACCTTGTTGATTTCGTTGAATAATTCAACAGTAAGCTCAGCGCCTACTTCAAAATCGCCTTCACCACCGTTAAGGCGGAATTCCCACAGACCGCGACCCGCTTCAACACCAGCTTTAGCGAAATGACCCGCTTTAGCTTTGTTTACACGACTTGCTTTTTTAGTGCCTGCGGTTACTTGAAGCGCGTTATAACCGTCTGTTGCGTCAGATTTGATCTGAGCAATGCGGTTAGGTGTCGCTTCAATAACTGTCACAGGGATAGATACACCATCTTCAGTGAAGATTCGTGTCATACCCACTTTACGACCGACTAGACCTAATGCCATTTTCCTAAAACCTCTCTAATCTTTCGATTAACCCAGGCTGATTTGAACATCAACACCAGCAGCAAGATCTAAACGCATAAGCGCGTCTACAGTCTTGTCAGTTGGTTCTACGATGTCTATCAGACGTTTATGGGTGCGGATCTCGTACTGATCACGCGCATCTTTATTAACGTGCGGTGAAGTTAGTACAGTAAAACGTTCAAAGCGTGTAGGTAGTGGGATTGGACCACGTACTTGTGCGCCAGTGCGTTTCGCAGTTTCCACGATTTCTGCCGTTGATTGGTCAATCAAACGGTGGTCAAAAGCTTTTAGGCGAATACGAATGCGTTGATTTGACATTCTTAACCTCAATATAAAGAGCATATAAAAGAGCATAAAAAAACGACCGAAACAATCTTAAAACTTAAGATGTCGGCTGTTTGATTATATCTACGTTGAGTTCCAAATCGGAACTCCTGTTTATTAGCTTGAAATCCAAGCTTAATTTATCCTTTCTAGTTCCCAGAGGAATTTTGAAAGCCTGCGTATTATAGAGGTATTGGTGATAAATGCAACAACTATTTAGAAACAATACAATGCCTATAAATTTGATTAAATAAGCACCCATACATGCTTACTAGCTATACTTGAACTAATACCTCTACTGTTAGTCAATAAACAAGTTAACACCTTAATTACGCAAACTAAGGGATTTTTAGATATTATGGTATCCTACTGCGCTAATTTTGCCCTTAATACTCTCAATATGGTGAGTCGATGCGTATTTTAAATTATTGTTTAAATGTTATGTCTGCTGGATTTAGCCGATTATTTGTAAAAAGCAAAGTGCTGCCAGAAAATCCGATTAAACAGTATGATCTAAACCCTGAGTACCCTACATTTTATATAGTGCGTTTAAATTCACGATTTGATTTAGCGGCTCTCGCACATGCGTGTAAAAAAAATGGTCTACCTAGCCCAACCGAAGAGCAAGTATTAGGTAACCAAGATTTAGACCGTTTTATTGGTATTAAAAATCCACCACCACTGTTTGGTGATGAAGCTAAGCCAACCAATGCTTTAGCTCAAGGTAAACAAATTATTGAATACCTAATACAAAGTGGGCAGCAAAACGTACAAGTGGTTCCGGTTACTATTTTATGGGGTCGCGACCCGGGTAAAGAAAAGCCGGGGCTACGCACTTTAATTACGCACTCTCTAACTCCTAGCTGGTTTAGAAAGTTTTTTGTGGTGTTGTTTTCAGGACGCGACAACTTTATTCGCTTTAGCCAACCACTCGACTTATCGCTTTTAGTCAATGAAAAAGCCGATGTAAGCGAGTTACCACATAAATTATTACGTGTAGCACGTGTTCACTTTAAGCGCCAAAAGCTAGCTGCTACAGGCCCTAAAATGCCCTCTCGTGAACAATTATTTAATTCATTATTAGCGTCACCTACAATAAAAAAAGCAATTCAAGATGAAGCTAAAGCTAAAAACATTAGCCAAACAGAAGCCCGCCAAAATGCACTTAAGCTACTTGATGAGATAGCTGCTAATTACTCTGAAGCAATGATACGTGTGGCCGAGCGATTTTTAACTTGGTTATGGAATAAGCTCTATAACGGTATTGATATTAAACACGCAGAACAAATTCATGAACTAACAGATAAAGGCCATGAAATAATCTATATGCCTTGTCATCGCAGTCATATGGATTACTTACTGCTTACTTACTCTATTTATCATTTAGGCTTAGTTCCACCACATATAGCTGCAGGTATAAATCTTAACTTTTTCCCTGCCGGTGGCATATTTAGACGCTCTGGGGCATTTTTTATTCGTCGCTCGTTTGCAGGCAATAAACTTTATTCTGCCATATTCAAAGAGTATTTAAGCCAACTGTTTATTAAAGGTTACTCTGTTAAGTTTTACACGGAAGGCGGTCGAAGCCGAACTGGGCGCTTACTTCCACCTAAAACAGGTATGCTATCTATGACATTACAAGCAATGCTACGCGGAATAGACAGACCAATATCTATCGTTCCTGTGTACATTGGCTACGAGCACGTAATGGAAATTAACACCTACCTTAAAGAGCTAGATGGAAAAGATAAAAAAGGCGAATCTGTATTTGGTATTTTTAAGGCAATCAAAAACCTTAAAAACTACGGTCGTGGTAATTTAAACTTTGGTGATCCAATCTCGATTAACCAATACTTAAACGATAACCAACCTGATTGGCGTGATTCAATACACCCTACCGATGTACAAAAGCCACAATGGTTAGCGCCACAAGTAACTAAACTTGCCGACCAAGTAATGGTTAAAATTAATAATGCGGCGGCGCTTAATGCGGTTAACTTACTAGCGATGATATTGCTGGTTAACGATAAACAAGCATTGAGTAAACCAAAGCTATTAGCACAACTTGATTTTTATCTGCGCTTACAGCGCGATGCAAGCTATAGCGATAAAGTAACCGCGCCAGACGAAACACCAGAGCAATTACTAACGCATGCATTAAAGCTGAATAAGTTTGAAGTTATCAGTGATGAATTTGGCGAAATTATTACTATTAGCGATAAAGAAAAAGTACTGTTTAATTACTACCGAAACAATATTTTGCACTTATTTGCAGTACCAAGCTTAATTGCACTACATCTATTTAAACAACACAGCACAACTATTGAGCAATGCCAGCAACTTGTAAAAACGTTTTATCCATTATTTGCTAAAGAATGGTATTTACAGCCTCTTGATGAAAACTATATAACGCGTATTTTAGCTAACTTTGCTGATCAAAATTTAATTGAGTTTGATGGCGATAACATTCATATAACGAACAGTAATGACTGCTTAGCTAAGCTAGAAATGCTTGGACGAGCACTTAGTTTTACTCTACAACGTTACGCTATTGTGATTGGTTTTATTCAAACAAGTGATGGCATTGAAAAAGCAGAATTAGAACGAGAGAGCCAAGTGCTTGCACAGCGTTTAGGCACACTGCATGGCATTAAAACACCTGAGTTTTTTGATAAAAAAGTACTTGTTAGTTTTATCGAAAACTTACGTGGCGAGTCGTTAATAACAGAGGGTGATAAAGGCTTAGTAGGCAGTACACAACTTTGCGAAACCTACGCACACCTTAAAACATTACTGCCAGCACGCGTCTGGCAGTCAATCAGCGATATAGTACAAGATCAGTGTAACTAGTAATATATCTATAGAAGGGGGTTAGCGCTGACGCATAACCCCTTCTTGCATTGTTGAGGCAACCAAGTTGCCTTCGCGATCAAAAAACTGCCCGCGTACCAAACCACACCCATTACTCGCACTTGGACTATCAATTGAATACAAAATCCAATCATCCATTCTAAATGGGCGATGAAACCACATTGCATGATCAATAGTAGCTACTTGCATATTTGGCTGCATAAACGATACACCATGAGGCTGCAATGCTGTTGGTAAAAACTCAAAATCAGAGGCATACGCTAATAAGTAATTGTGGATGCGCTGATCGTCTGGCATTTCACCATTAGCTTTAAACCAAATATGCTTTACCGGCTCCATAACTTCTGGTTTAAACGGGTTATGAAAAGTAACTGGTCGCATTTCAATTGGCATTTCACGCGTAAACTTATTACGGATGACTTCAGGGATATGAGAAGCGTTATCTTGATAAAACTCAAGTGATGAGCGTAACTCTTCAGGTGCGGGTACATCAGGCATTGTTGCTTGATGCGACAAACCATTTTCTTCACCCTGAAACGACGCTGTCATATAAAAAATTGGCTTACCGTACTGAATCGCTTTTACTCGGCGAGTACTAAAGCTCTTTCCATCGCGAATAGTTTCTACATCATAAACAATCGGTTTAGCTGGATCGCCTGGGCGTAAAAAGTAAGAATGTAATGAGTGAACTATACGCCCCTCAGGTAGAGTTTCTTTAGCGGCAGAAAGCGCCTGCCCCATAACTTGACCGCCAAACACAGCACCAAAGCCTAAATCTTGGCTTTGTCCTCGATATAAACCTTGCTCAATTTCTTCAAGTGTTAACAACGACAATAAATCATCTAATACTTGGCTCATTACTTCTTCCTCATTACCCTAGTATCCAAATGATACTATACAATAGTGGGAAGTAAATATTTGTTAGGAATACTGTTATGGCTTACTGGCTATTTAAAACTGAACCCGATGCGTTTTCATTAGATGATTTAAAAAACGCACCAAAACAAACGACTCTTTGGGAAGGCGTGCGTAATTACCAAGCGCGAAACTTCATGCGTGATGGCGTTAAGGTCGGTGATTCAGTGATGATTTACCATTCAAGCTGTAAACACGTAGGTGTAGCGGGTATTGCCGAGGTTACAAAAGAAGCCTACCCAGACCCCACTCAATTTGATTTAAGTAGCGACTATTACGATGCAAAAGCCACCAGCGACAAACCACGCTGGGTTGTTGTTGAAGTTACTTATCAAAGCCATTTAAAAAAATTAATTAGCCTTAAAGATATTAAAGCCAATAATAATATTACTGAAATCGCACTTAAAAAAGGCGGACGACTATCAATAATGCCTGTTACTAAAAATGACTGGGATGAAATAATCAAAATGGCGCAGTAACACCCTCTCGGTTTGACCTAATTTCATTGAGTTTGATATGATCTATGCTGACTTATAGCTGGAGGATTAATGAAATTACTGTATTGGTTAGATGAATGGTTAACTCTCCCGCGCAATGAGCAACAAACTCGATTACCCATGACGGGTAGTGATTTACTCGGCGATGTATTTGTTAAGTATGATTTTGTTGACGTTAATAAGCCCCTGCTTTTTACCTTTTCACCCGCAGGCACTAACGTGCAAGAGCAAGATCTTCACCCTGATTTTGCACCATGGGGTTATCACTTGGCTCAAAAACAAAACGTAAACGTAATCGCTTTTCAGCATTTAGGTAAAAGTAATTGGTTTCGTAATCGTAATTTAATCTTTTTTTCTCGAGCAATTATCAACATTACTTACGCCGTTTAATTGTCGATTAGGCTATGGCTTAAGCCGTGGCGGATTTGCTGTTGGCGCTTTTGCTAAACTATTAAAGCTAAACCAAGTACTGTTCTTTCACCCGGTAAGTACTAAAAATAAAGAATTAGTACCCTGGGATGACCGCTCTAGTACCGATATAGCTCAGCAGTTTGACTGGCAACAAGATTATCACGATCTAGATTTAGGAGATGCCCAAGGCTATATTATTTACGATCCTACTAATCGTATAGACCGAATGCACGCCAAGCGCTATAAGCAGTTAACTCACTTGCGAGTATTTGGTATGGGACATGGCACACACGCTACATATTTGAATAAGTTTGGGTTTTATAAGCAAGTAGCCGTTGATTTCATTCAACATCAGCAAATCGATATTGCACAGTTTCGCCTGCAAACCAAAACCTTACGCTTAAAAGAAGATTATTATCAAAGTCTCAATACGGCTAATGCAGACTCCCCCCATCGTTTAGCATTATTGAGTACAGCGCATAAAATTTTAGCTGATGAAAAAGAAGTGTATGTACAAGAGCATCAAGCAAAAATTGATATTCAGCCATTAATAGATGTGGCACTTAAGCACCAAGATGAGCACCCTAATGATGCTATTCAGCTATTAGAAGTCGCCCAGCAACTTCTACCTGACGACCCTCTAATTGAGCATAAACTCAAACAGTTGGAAGAGTAATTATTCCAACTAAAACGGCTATAAAGGCTAACTACTCTATTTAGCCTTTTTCTTTTTGTGCCTATGCTTGGGCACAATGGTAAAGTACATCATTAAACCTAACCAAGAAAATATAATGATTCCCATTAGCCAGCCATTCTTTTCATGACCCTGTGTACGCTTACTGTTGAGTACAATAACGACAGGTAATATGTAAGCACTTAAAACAACAATTAAAAATACAACTTCATTCATTATTTTTCTAGGCTCGACCAGTCTACTTCACTACTTAATACTCGATCTACCGATATATAGTGCAAAATATCGCCTTCACTTACTTTGTAATCTAATGGTGGGTTTAAATCCATATTTTGCGCACTTAAATTATGGGCAACACCTAACAGTATTGCATCATGCTCAAGCTTAAAATGATGAAACAAAGTACCAAACTCCATATCTTTGCAGCCACTTGGTACTTTCAAGCTAAATTGTGTATCGCCGTGCAAAGTAGATAGCAGCTCCTCTTGCACACGGCTCGAACCTGGATCTTGCATTGAGCGTACTAATATCTCAGCTGATTTTGCACTACTACATTCTACATTTTGGCAATGCTCTAACATCATCTCAACTTTAGTTTCATCTAAAAAGTGAGCACTTATATGACAATCATCTTTTACTAAGCGACTTATGCGCAGGGCTGTCGTAAATGTCTGGTCGTCATCTTGACCATCAATAATCACCTTATCAGCACTACGAATAGCTACCCGCTCTAGTTCAGCTAAATTTGTAAAACTCGTTAAACGTGCAAAATCAACGCTTTCGTTAGCTAAAAAAGGATGATCCATTTGCTCTGTTACCGCGAGTAAAATACGACGGTCAGTACGTTTCGTATCTGCCAAAATGTAATCAATCATCTTTTTTGTACGAGTGTCGTGCCAACCAAAAATAATAATATGGTGGTTACTGTGGGCAAAGTTTTTATCACCAGTCATAGCGCGCCTAATTAAGTAAGTAACAGTTTGTCCTGCTTTTCCTAGCAAAACACCAAATAAAGCTAAACCAAATGGAATTTGTATTAATGCTACCACCCAACGACCAAGATCAGTAGTTGGACTAAAGTCACCATATCCCACTGTTGATGTTGTTACTGTGTAATAGTAAAAAAAGGTAGTAAGCGAGGTTAACGCTTTCTCATTCGCTATAAATAGTAAGCTCCATGTTAATAGCATATGAGTCAAAATAGCTAATGCCACTGCTTGCCAACTCAACTGATCTATATGAGCGCGAACAAGTAACGCTAGCCTTTTAAATATCACCGGCATAATACAAAGTCTTCGTTAGTAAATTATCTATAAACAGTACGTTACTGTAAGCGATGCTTTTAAGCAATGTTTAAGCTTTTAACCACAAATATAAGACTAAATGCTGTTTGCCAATGGTGATTTTTCATGATTAATTAGCGTTAAAATAATAACCAAAACAGTTGTGCTTATGCTTAATAAAATAGCCCGCCCTTTTACTAAAATTGTAGAGCGCTATCTTCCCGACCCTTTTATATTTGTAATTTTACTTACAATAATTACTCTTATTAGTGCGAGCTTATTTACAACCGCAACCAACATTGAAGTATTACAAGCGTGGGGAGGTGGATTTTGGAACTTATTAAGTTTTGCTATGCAAATGCTACTAGTGTTAATTACAGGCTACATGTTGGCAAGTACGCCACCTATAAGTAAGTTATTAGAAAAACTAGCAACACTCGCAAATACAGCACCTAAAGCAATTATATTGGTAACGCTTATTTCGCTTTTAGCGAGCTGGATAAATTGGGGATTTGGCTTAGTTATTGGTGCCCTTTTTGCCAAGGCAATTGCTAAACATACTCGTGTTGATTATCGATTATTAGTAGCCAGCGCTTACTCAGGTTTTGTTGTATGGCATGGCGGATTAGCCGGTTCGATTCCTTTAACTATCGCAACCGATGGTCACTTTTCAGAGCCCAGCATTGGTATTATTAGTACAGAGCACACTTTATTTGCGGGCTTTAATATAGCCATATTAGTTGGTTTATTCATTATTATGCCGCTCGTTAATCGCTATATGCTGCCAAGCGAGCAAGAAAGCGTATATATCGACCCAGCTCTTTTACAAGAGACAACACCTAAGCCCACAACAATAACGAGACCTGCCCAACATTTGGAACAAAGTAAACTACTCGGTATGACAATTGGCTTATTAGGTTTGGCATATTTAGGCTATTACTTTTTTATTACTGGCGGAAACTTAAACCTTAATAGCGTTATTGCCGTATTTTTGTTTTTAGCTATTACGCTACATCAAACACCCCATAATTTACTTAACAGTCTGCAACAAGCAATTCCAAGCGGGGCTGGCATTGTTATTCAATTTCCTTTTTATGCCGGCATCATGGCGGTAATGGTTGATAGCGGATTAGCACAACAGATATCACGTGGCTTTATTGCCGTTGCAGATGCTGATAGCTTGCCATTTTTTAGTTTTTTAAGTGCAGGACTCGTTAATATGTTTGTACCCTCTGGCGGTGGCCAATGGGCTTGTAATACCTGCAGCACAAGAGCTAGGTGCCGATATGTCTCGCGTTGCAATGGCCGTTGCATGGGGTGATGCGTGGACTAATTTAATTCAACCTTTTTGGGCATTACCAGTCCTTGCTATTGCAGGCTTAAAAGCAAAAGATATTATGGGGTTTTGTGTTGTGCAGTTGTTTGTAACTGGGGTTTTTATATCGCTGGTATTGAGCTTTTATTAATTTTTAACGGGCTGTAACAAATATTACAGCCCACTTTTACCTAGAACGATAAATACTAGCTCGATAAAATAGTCATCGGCAGGCTCAATATTGGATTTTCTGAATCGGCAAAGTGCATCATTACAGCTACATGCCCAGCGACTACAACTGCATACATTACCGCTGAAAAGCCTTGGCCATATTTATCTAGCGGCATTAAGTGTGAGTAGTGACGGCCTCGCCACTCAAATACAATTTCCAGCGCACCTACAAACAAAAAGAATACCAGTAACATTAAGCCAAAGGTGTAGCTCAGCCATAAGCCAAATAGTACGCCTAATAAGCATACGCTTAAACCAATCCATGAACGCATTGAAAAGCTAATACTTTTTAATACATGCCCGCCATCAAGCGGTAAAATAGGTAACAAGTTAAATAAATTTAATAACGCACTAAGCACCGCAACACCTGCAAATATTTCCATCTCGGTGGCGTAATATAAAACGACACCCAGTACCGAGGTAATTAAACCAAATGCAGGCCCCATTAGCGATATAACTACATCTTGCCAACGAGTCGTTATTTTGTCGTCACTTACAGCTAGCCCACCTACAAATGGGATTAAGTAAATACCTTTGGTTTTTATGCCAAAGTATTTCATTGCTCGCACATGGCCGTATTCGTGTACAACTAAACACCCAATTAGCATTAATGCAAATTCTATACTAAATAACCACGCATAGCCTGCAACAGAAGCCCCTGCAAGCACTACTTTAATTACCTTAGCACTTTTAAAAAGCTTAAAACCTAATGCAGCCAGACCTAAAAAGCCTTTTTTAGGTGACCCATTTGTAGGTGCTGGTAACGCAAGTTGTGCTGCAAATTGATCATCTACAAAGAGCGAAATGCTTTGCTCTTTCACCGCCGCTGTATCGATACCTATTACTTTGTTGTCGTAAGTAAATTGAAAATAGTTTTCACGAGGGTTATCAAAGGTAATGGCTTGTTGCGCGTGAAATACCTGCACAATTCTTTGCCCAGACACCATAAGCGAAAATGGTTGCTCGGCTAAAGTAAGATCTATTCTTATCATAATTAAGACCGTTTAAAATAATGGCGCTAGTATACCTAATCAGCTTAAAAACACGAGTGAAGGTGCTAGGTAACTATTTTCAAAATAAAAGTATTTGATACTGACAAAATAAAAAAACACTACTACTTTTATAGTAACTCCAAGCGATACATTGAAAGGGATAACAGTGGACAAAATAGTGCCTAATATTTTAGTTGTTGACGATTCAAAAGCAATTTTGATCGTTATGGAAGCTATACTTAACGAATTGGGTATGTCTAACACTATAACTACGTGCCTGAATGCAAAAGAAGCTCTTGAAAAAGTAAAAGAAGACGTTAACTACTTTGATGCTATTTTTACTGATCTCAATATGCCCGAAATGGACGGCATGGAACTAATCCGCCACTTAGGAGAGTTACATTATCAAGGCGGTATTATAATTGTTTCTGAAATGGACCATAAAGTTATTAGCTTAGCTGCCAATCTCGCGAAACAACATAACGCTCACCTCATTGGTAATATTTCAAAGCCAGTGCAACTGTCTCAGGTTAGTAGGTTACTTATTAAAGTGGCGCAATTAAACAGCCACACTTTATTAAAAGAGTCAGCCATTTCAAAAGATGAGCTTATTGATGCATTAAAAAACGATGAAATAACGCCTTTTTACCAACCAAAAATAAACGCTGATAACAATAAAATTGAAAGCGTTGAAGTCTTAGCACGTATTTTATCAAGTAAAGACGGCAATATTATTTTACCTAACCGTTTTATAAACACTGCCGAACAACACAACTTAATTAATCAAATTACATTTTCTCTTTTTGAAAAGGCCACCAGCGAATTCAAAAATATGAAAGCGCAACTAGGTCATGATTTTAAAATGGCATTTAATTTATCGCCAACTCAGCTCGACGACTTAAACTGCCCTAATAAATTACTGCTCATTTTAGAATTAAACCAACTCACGCCTAGTAACATAATTATAGAAATAACAGAACAACATGCACTCTCAAGCCTCATGCAATTAGAAACACTAAACAGATTAAGAATGCATGGCTTTGGTATATCGCTAGACGACTTTGGTGTTGGTTTTACTAATATGAATCAGCTTCGAAATCTTCCTTTTACTGAAATTAAAATAGACCGTTCACTTATTAGCCATATAGAAACAGATTTATTTTCTCAAGTGGTCGTAAGTTCGTTATTTAATATTACGAGTAAAGATAATTTAGACTTAGTAGCAGAAGGCGTTGAACGCCCAGAAGAGCTCGTTTATTTAAGGCATTATAAAAGAAAACTAGCTATACAAGGTTTTTTATTTAGCCGCCCTAAACCACAAGACGAATTTATATCTTGGGCTAAAGATTGGCTGAAAACTGATGGCAGCCCCGCTTAAAGAGGTATTAATATTTAATCGGGGCTGGTTAACTAATTATCACCCCGAGTGTGTTTATCTTCTTCACTGACTATATGCGCACTGCTTGCTAAACGTTTGTGCCAACGCTGCCTTGCTACTGCGCGCATATTAGTAGATTGGTCACGCTCATCTACAATCTCTAGCCCCATTAAAGCTTCAATCATATCCTCTAGCGTTACAATACCTTGCACGTCACCGTACTCATCTACAACTAGGCATATATGCGTGCGCTTTGTTAAAAGAGTTTGCAGTAACGACGATACATTTTGAGAACTCGGCACCGTATAAATAGGCTTAATCAATTTGCTAATTTTGTAATCGGTACCTAAACGGTGAAATGCCAGCATAATATCGTTTTTATGCACAAACCCAACAATATCGTCGCTGTCTTTATCAAATACCAATATACGAGAAAATGACGACGAGCCGTGATCGTTTAAATACTGATTTACTGTTAAGTCTTTGTGGATTTTAAAAATTACAGTTCGAGGCGTCATTAAGTCGCATAATTTTGCATGTCTAAAATGTAATAAATTACGAATTATTTCGGACTCATCCTGATGTAATGCACCCGACTCCGTACCTATATCAGCCATTGCCTCTATCTCTTGACGAATATAGTAAGCCTCATCGTGCTTTGGACCCATTAAATTTGTTAGCTTTTGTGCAAACCATACAAAAGGCTTTAGCAATATAACTAAAAACCTCAAAGCGTAAGTAACACTTGGCGTTAGAGCTCGCCAGTAATTAGCCCCCAAGGTTTTAGGAATAATTTCAGAAAGAATTAATACGAGGAATGTCATAATGGCTGATGCAATACCTACAGCCGCATCGGAAAACACGACAGCTGCCTGTGCGCCTACCCCAGCAGCACCCGCAGTATGGGCAACCGTATTTAAAGTTAAAATAGCAGCTAAAGGCTGATCTATATTGTTTTTAAGTTTTTCGAGCTGTTTAGCAAGCTCAGGATGATCTTTCCTAAGTGATGCAACATAGCTGGGCGAAATACTTAATAACACAGCCTCCATCACAGAACATAAAAACGAAATAACAATCGCCACTACCATATAAACTATCAGTAAAGTCACTTTCTCTCCTCTATATTGGATATGTGAGCATGGTATCAATACATGCTATATTTGGCCAAACTTCCAATAATAATAGGCATAATAATGAAATTTAGCGCACCATGGTGTCATCAAAATAAGCTATTTAAGCATGCAGCGACTCTTTTGACGCTTAGCAGCTTAAGCTTTGCTGCAATAGCTGCACCATTGGATAAATCAAAAATTCAGTTTATCGGCCCACTTGCCGAAGATATGCAGTTAAAGCCTTTTCAAACACCTCATGGCAATGCCATTATTAATAACCTATTGCCGCAGCTACAAGCAGACTCAGATAGTTTTTCTGCATTTGGGAAAAAACAAAACTGGCAGCCGTTTAATAAAATCAATGCGCTCACTTTAGGTGGGTTACAGGCACTAAAATTTAATATTGAAACAACCCGCTTTACACAAGGTACGCTTACCTTAAAAGGGATTGAGCAAGGTCAGTTATTTATTAATGGCGAACTACAAACAGGTGATAAAAATAGCTATAAGTTAGCTTTAAATAACAGTACTCACTCTATTTTAATAGTAGCCCAACAAGTAGCTAATTGGCACGACGTAATGCTTGATTTTGCACCTAAAAACGACGTTGATAAAATTACGCTTAGCGCCTCACAAACAAAACGCTTATCTGCAAAACAATTGTTTGATGCCCCTACGATCAGCCAATTATCACTCGCACCTAATGCTAAGCAGTACGTTACTACTACTCGCACTTATAGCGATAAAACACAAAACCAAGCAAATACAGTTACTGTACTTAAAGATTCAGATAATCAAACGCTTTATCGCTTCGAAGCAGGTCAACCAAGTAACATTATTTGGAGTCCAGATAACCAATATTTAGTGTATTTGTTAAATGGTGAACTTAAACAACTTAGCCGTAAAAACTTCTCAATAAAAACATTAGCAAACGATTTAGAAGGAGCCAATGGCTTTACCTTTTATAACGACACCAGTCTTTTGTTTAGCTGGTCTAAATCACCTGAGAGCACTAACAGCTTAACCAAGCACTATAAAGGTCTACAAGATCGCTGGTCGTATGCACGTACCACCAGCCAGATTTATATGCTTGATACTAAAAGTGGTTTAACTAAAGCACTTAGCCAAGGTCCTCTTTCTTACAGCCTTGAAGATTCAAATAGTAACCGTGGCAAAATATTAATGAGCCGCCCAGTAATGGCAATGCAAGCATCAACCCACCCTGAAACAGAGTTAGCCGAACTCGATTTAAAATCAAACAAGCTTTCATCGCTTGGTAAATTCAAAACGTTTAATTTAGCCAAATACGCAAATAAAGATATTTATGTAGTTGCAGGCCCTGACTTTAAAAATGGTGCAGGCAGAGCTCTACCAAAAGCAATGCTTGCTAATAACTACGACGGGCAACTTTACCTACTTACTGAAGGTGGTAAAAATGTAAAAGCACTTAGTAAACAATTCGATTCTGCTATTGGCCAACTGCAAGTTTTAGAAAACGGCGATGCGCTCATTAAAGTAACAGAGCAAGACACTCAACCACTTTACCTATTTGATTTAAGTAAACAGCGCTTTAAAAAGTTAAATACAGGATTGGATATTGTTGAACAATTTAGTTACTCACACGACCGTAATACCGAAATTTTATTAAGTGGCACTAACGCTTTAGCGCCACAACAGCTAAAGCGCCTTAACGTCAGTAAAAATAAAACAGATTTAATATGGGATTCAAAACCAAGTAGCTATGCAAATACACGACTCCCTACATTAGAAGAGTTTAATTTTAAAAATAAACATGGGGTTGAAATAACTGGCCGCGTTTATATTCCTAGCAATTTAGATAAAACTAAAAAGCACCCGGCGCTCGTGTATTACTACGGCGGCACTTCACCAGTTACGCGTGGTTTTACAGGTCGTTATCCGTTTAACTTATGGGCAGAAAATGGCTACATTGTTTATGTAGTACAGCCTACTGGCGCAACAGGGTTTGGACAAAATTTTTCAGCGCAGCATGTTAATGCCTGGGGCGACTACACTGCAGACGATATTATCGAAGGCACGCAAGCCTTTTTAAAGAAATACAACTATGTTGATAGTGAAAAGATAGGAAATTTAGGGGCATCATACGGTGGCTTCATGACCATGTTATTGGCAACTAAAACCGATATATTTAGTGCTTCAATAGCTCATGCGGGTATTTCTAATATTACCTCGTATTGGGGTGAAGGTTGGTGGGGCTACTTATATTCTGGCGAAGCATCAAAAAATAGCTTTCCGTGGAATAACCCTGAGCTTTACAGCAAGCACAGCCCTGTGTTTCATGCCGACAAAGTAACAACTCCTATGTTACTTCTTCATGGTGATAGCGATACCAATGTACCTGTTGGCGAAAGCTTAACAATGTACACTGCGCTTAAACTGCTTAATAAGGACGTAGAGTTAATCGAATACAAAGGCGCCAACCACCAAATTTTTGCACGCGATAAACGATTTGATTGGTGGAACACCATGCTTGCATACTTTGATAAAAAGCTAAAAGATGAACCTCAATGGTGGGACTCAATGTATAAAAATGACTGAGCCTGAACCTTTAAAATAACGACTTAATACAGATTTATTAATAGTAGTATTAATTATTTAGCACCTTTTAATTAGTTTAAAGGTGCTAACCTCATCCTCTAATAACGTCTTATACACCTTTGAAATATTAAGTTACTTAAAACTAATAAACCCCCTTCTCAGCATTTACCTAATGGTGCTACCATACAGAGCTATAAGCATTCAAAATAAAGTACTATGGCTATTAATGTTTTATTGGTTGAAGACGATGAACTACTCGTTAAACGCATCCAAAATCACTTTGCAGATACCGAATTTACAATAGAGGTAGACCCAACTGGCGCTGATGCACTTAACATTGTAAGGCAGCGGGTAAACCTGCGCGGTGCTATATCATTAGCCATAATTGACATTGTTTTGCCAAAGCGTGATGGGCTTCAGCTGGCAAAAGAATTAAACACACTTACCGATATTGGCGTTATTGTATTATCGAGTCGTGACTCCCAAGCCGATCGTATTGCAGGCCTTGCACAAGGTGCTGATGACTATATTTGTAAGCCTGTCGATTTACTTGAGTTAGAACTTCGCATGCGCGCGCTCTATAAGCGTGTTGCCGTTAACCTAGAAGACGACGAAAGCGAAGAATTTATAGAATATGCTGACTTTAAGCTTCACCCCGATAACCGCACACTAATTACTGCTGCAGGCGTTGAATCACGCTTAACTGAAGCCGAACATAAAGTGCTTATTTGCTTAATTAGTAATGCGGGTAAAGCCACATCCCGTGAAAAAATATCAGAAGAAATAGGCCAGCCCGATTGGAGTCCAAACGATCGTACTGTTGACGTGCTGATTGGTCGTTTACGTAAAAAATTAAATGACGAAAAAGATCAAAAACGCATTGTTACCGTACGCGGTAAAGGGTATATGCTTTCTATTTAATACTTAGTTAATTGCGCAATAAGGCGCTCAAATGCGCGGTAATTAAGTGCCTCTTTAAGCTCATTTAAACTAATGTTTTCAGCGCCTTTTAAATCACTAATAGTACGCGCCACTTTAATCACTCTATGATAAGAGCGTGGCGATAAAGACAACTTCTCGCTTGCTCTGGCTAAAAACTGCAACTCTGCTGGCGCTAGTACACAGTGCACACTCATTTCTTTATTATTAAGCCTCGCATTAACCTTACCTTGGCGTTTTAGCTGTAGGTAATAAGCCGCTTCAACTCTTGCTCTAACCTCAGCACTACTTTCCTCTGGCTGAGTACTTTGTAGTTCAACGCTCGTTAGACGAGGCAGTTCTATTTGCAAATCAATACGGTCAATAAAAGGTCCTGATACTCGCGATAAATAACGCATAACTTGATCGGGAGTTGCCCGCTTATCAGTATGGCTCCCTGTTGGGCTTGGATTTAATGCTGTAATAAGCTGAAACTGCGCCGGAAACTCCATTTGCCTAGCTGCACGTGAAATAGTAACTGTACCGGTTTCCATTGGCTCACGCAGTGAATCAAGTACCTTACGCTCGAATTCCGGTAACTCATCTAAGAAGAGCACACCGTTATGTGCCAGAGAAATTTCACCAGGTTTGGGATTCGAAGAGCCCCCCACCAAGGCAACAGCTGAACAAGTATGATGTGGATTACGAAATGGCCGCTGTCGCCAATTAGTTAAATCTATGGATTGCCCAATAATAGAGTAAAGCGCAGCTGTCGAAATAGCTTCATCGTCCGACATAGTAGGCATTATAGTTGCCATTCGCTGGGCCAGCATCGATTTACCAGTACCTGGAGGACCTAAAAATAATAAATTATGCCCGCCAGCTGCAGCAATTTCGAGTACTCGCTTTGCACCGGGCTGACCTTTCACATCGCTTAAATCAAGTAAAAAGTCAGGGGCTTGTGTGCAGTCGGGATACTCTATATTTAATGGTAAGGGTTGTTGATTAAGTAAATCCCCCCACACTTCTTGAATAGAGCTTACGGCTTTGCGTTTAACGCCATTAACTAGGCTTGCTAGGCTGTCGTTTGCAAGAGGTAAAAAGCAGCAACGATCTTGCTCTTTTGCAGCAAGTACCGAAGGTAAAATAGCGTTTACACCACGCACCTCACCATTAAGAGCAAGCTCACCATAAAACTCGTACTTGTGAATATCAGGACACACTATTTGCCCAGAGGCGACTAAAATACCCACCGCAATAGCAAGATCAAACCGTCCACCATCTTTTGGCAAATCGGCAGGGGCTAAATTTACAGTTATTCGTTGATCGGGAAAACCAAATTGTGAGTTTTCGAGTGCGCTACGTACTCTATCTTTTGATTCTTTAACGGACGCTTCGGGCAGGCCTACTATATGAAAAGCGGGTAAACCATTTCCTAGGTGAACTTCTACAATAACTTCAGGGGCATTTATACCCACTTGAGCACGAGAAAATATACGAGCTAACGACATTCCTTATCCTAGTAAATGGTGTGATTACACCAGTTTAGTCAGGATATTTAAAAACGTGTAATGTGATTTGCCATTTTATAGCAGCTAAACGAAGTAATAAGGTCATTAACATACCTAATACCATCGCCATTTCGGTTACTAACGAAAAACTAATGCCAAGCGTATAAACAGTGCCACCCGCTATACAGGTAATAGCGTAAAGCTCACCTTTTAATAGCATAGGGATCTCGCGTGCAAGCACATCTCGAATTAATCCACCAAAGCAGCCTGTAATTACAGCCATAATTACCGCTGTCATATCGGGCATACCAACAAGCTGCGCTTTTTGCGCCCCCATTACTGCAAAAAAAGCTAAACCAAACGCATCCGCTGTTTGTAAAATATAATGAGGTATCGGCTTTTGTTTATTTATAAGGCGTGTTGTAACAAATACTGAAGCTAGTATGGCAAAAAAGTAACTTTGATCGTGTAACCAAAACACAGGAACATCTAAAATTAGATCTCGCACTGTACCACCACCAATAGCAGTTACCGTCGCTAAAACTACGACTCCAAAGCCATCCATTTTTTTTTCGTACGCTAGCAAAGTGCCCGACACAGCAAACACCGCAATGCCTATTAAATCAAACCAGTGATAAAGTTCTGTCATGTGATGTGTATTGTTACTTAAAATCTTTTAACCGTTTTAACATAAAATACTCTTTTTTAAAAAATAAGTTATTTGTTAAACGTCACAGATATTAGAGTAAAGTCATTAAATAAAGCAGAATATAAGGTATTTTATCAAACTGCTGACACAAAAAATCACTCGATAAAGAGTGCGATTTTGTTTTAGCTTTTTATGTATTTAATTTCAGTGGTTGCGGGAGCTTGAGTTTGTAAAAAGCGAACCGACGACCTTCGCTTACTTGTGCAAAGTGTTTTGCGCAGTAACGGTGAGTTTTATAATTATAAGAATTTATTAAACTGCAGACGCAAAAAATCACTCGATAAAGAGTGCTATTTTGTTTTAACTTTTTAGGTATTTAATTTCAGTGGTTGCGGGAGCCGGATTTGAACCGACGACCTTCGGGTTATGAGCCCGACGAGCTACCAGACTGCTCCATCCCGCG